>CAZUFQ010001021.1:361-1514 GCA_964618735.1 uncultured Enterobacteriaceae bacterium | reverse complement strand
AAGAAAGCCGAAGTTGTACCAGGCTCCGTGGTTGTGCACCTCGTAGATGCCGAGGCTGCCCTTGAAAAGCGAGGCCACGAACACAAACGGCGCAATAAATCCTTGCCAGAGCCCGAGCCAGAAGCCCGCCACCGAGCCTTGTTCGTTTTCCGTTCCTTTGGATTGGTTTGGACCCGGGGCGCATGCAACCAGAAGGTTCAGCAGCAGTAGGACAAGCACAAGCCACGCCACAGAGGATTTCATATCAATTGCCCCCTGACCTACAGTACGAAGGAAGGCCATGAAAAGTCTCAGTGGAGTTTCTGCGCGTCAATCCGCAGCAAGGGGGCGGAGCCGCCCATTGGACGTCTCGGAATAATCCTGAAATACGCGAGTGCCTATCGATTCATATAGGTCGTCCTGGTGGGAAGGCCGTACCACTCCTGCGGTATTGTCCGGCAACTGTTTCCGTATCGAGTCGAAGAGCGCTTCACGCCCGTCGTACGCTGCCTGATTCTTGTATTCTGTCAGCAAAACGATGTTGCCATCGCTTTCCCGGTTACCTTTTTCTGCGATGCGGCTATAGCTCAGGACGGCACCTTGACGCTTGGCCACATCACGGACGCGTATCCAGTTGTCATCCAAATAGCCCAATGTGAAGCCGAACATCCCAGGCTTCACTTTAATGAATTCCATCGTCCACACGGGCTTATCTGAGGGGCTTTGAGCTTCTCCGCCCACCGCCATTAGGAGAGAGAGGAGAAAAAGGCCTGAGAACATACGTCTTAGCATGAAACACCTCCATCTGCTTTGAGCCTTTGACCATGATGCTAGCAAATTACTGCGCTAGCTACCGCCATTTCGTGGTCACAGGTCGCGACATGCTGGCCGATGTGGGCACCGGGACCCAAGTTACCGCGAATGCCGTCAACCAGACAGAAGCAGGCAAGATTTGTGGTTAGGCGCGCGACTGCACCTTCGCGACGCGCCAGCGCTGCTCCAGGATGGCGATTGTGACGGCATACACACCGACGATGACCGATGGAATGACCACGAAGCGACGATGCGGAGCGAGGTACCATGCGACAGTCACCAGAACCGTCCGCGCTACCGTGTGCAAGATCCCGACCCAGTGCTGGATGATCCAGGAGAACGGCACCCACATCAGGCCGGC
>CAZUFQ010001021.1:0-351 GCA_964618735.1 uncultured Enterobacteriaceae bacterium | reverse complement strand
CCCGTAAAAGGAAACGATGGGTAGTCGACGCGAAAGAACGGAATGGCGATGGCGTACACGAGAAGTGCCATCGCGACGCAGTGGAAGAACAGGCTGTCGAAGACGTTCTTCGGCTTATTCTTGTCGAGGAAGTTCTCTCCGGTAAAGCGCGAGAGCAGGATGCCGAGATAGGCGATGAAGCCGGTCCCGATGAACAGCGACCAAACGGCCAGAATCGGCGGCAGGAAGGCCCCCGCGATGCCGATCAGCGTCCACACGATTAACCCCGCCAGGGGCATGGCGAGGCCACGGCGGCGGGCGTATTCCGCTCGTTGTTCATCGAGGGAACGGAGAAGCTGCTGCTGAGGGTTA
>CAZUFQ010001020.1:0-1524 GCA_964618735.1 uncultured Enterobacteriaceae bacterium | reverse complement strand
CAACAAGCAGTGGCTACTGCTGAACGTGAATATGGCAAGCTCAACATTCTGGTGAATAACGCTGGAATCGTGCGTATGGCCCCACTCCATGAAACAAGCCTGGAGGCTTGGAACGAAGTGATCAACATCAATCAAACTGGCGTGTTCCTCGGTATGAAGCATGCAATTCCGGCCATGCGCCGTGCAGGCAGCGGATCGATTATCAATATTTCATCCGTAGCGGGTCTGGTAGGATTGCCTAACATTCCAGCCTATCAAGCCAGCAAAGGGGCAGTGCGCTTGCTGACGAAAAACGCGGCTGTGCAATACGCGCAGGATAACATCCGCGTGAATTCCATTCATCCTGGGCGTATTGAAACGCCGATGACTGCGAATCTTACTCCAGAACGACGACAACTAGTGCTGGGGCTGACGCCGTTGGGTCGCGACGGTAAGCCAGAAGAGGTGGGCTATGGGGTCTTATTTCTCGCGTCGGATGAGGCTTCGTATGTGACCGGGGCCGAGTTGGTTATCGATGGCGGATTTACGGCGCGATGATTTTGAGGCCGGTGTAGCAGCGGCCTACCTACACCGAAGACCGCTGCTACAAACGATGACGCTACAATGTTGTGAGGAAGGTTTATCCTTTTGTCTTTTTAATCTCTTCTGTCAACTCAGGAACAGCTTTGAAGAGATCTGCAACGAGACCATAATCCGCTACGTTGAAGATCGGCGCGTCAGGGTCTTTGTTGATCGCGACAATGATTTTGGAGTCCTTCATCCCAGCCAGATGCTGAATGGCGCCGGACACACCGATCGCAAAGTACAGCTCTGGCGCGACCACTTTACCGGTCTGGCCGACTTGCAAATCGTTCGGGACAAAGCCCGCGTCTACTGCTGCACGGCTGGCGCCCATGGCGGCGCCGAGCGTGTCAACGAGTGGCTCCAGATAGGTCGTAAAATTCTCACCTGACTTGAGCCCACGCCCACCGGACACAACGATCCGCGCTTCAGTCAAACTTGGACGATCGGATTTTGTCTCATTGAACTCGACAAACTGCATCTTTTTATCGGCGGCATCAAAACTCACGCTAATTTTTTCTACCGATCCTTGCCCCTCGGGGTGAGCCGCATCAAAGGCCGTGCCTCGCACCGAAACAACTTTCACCGCACCTTCAAGCGCAACAGTAGCGAGCACGTTGCCGGCGTACATCGGTCGTGTAAAGGTGCCATCGGCATTGATGCCCACGATATCGGTCGCCATTGCCACACCAAGACGTGCGGCCACTCGTGGTAAGAGATCCTTCCCTAGTGCAGTTGACGTTGCCAACACAAGAGAAACATCATTCGCTTTGACGAGCTGTTCCAGTGCTGCGGTATAGATATCCGCCAAATAGTTTGCGAGAGCAGGATCCTCGACTGCCAAGACTTTGGCGCCGTAGCTCGCCGCTTCCTGAGCAAGAGCATCAATGCCAGAACCTAGGACTGCAGCGAGACAATTCCCACCGAGTTTGCTGACAGCTTCTTTTCCAGCCTGGAGAGCGA
>CAZUFQ010001019.1:0-1530 GCA_964618735.1 uncultured Enterobacteriaceae bacterium | reverse complement strand
ATCAACTCCCAGATAATCGGCGTGCGCTTGCGTGGTAATATATTTGCCGCGGTCATCGGCGACGGCGCTTTCCACCATGAGGTTGCCGTAGACCACGATGGGCGCGCCGGTGGGAAATGAGAGCGATAGCTCGCCCTTGTCGTTCACTTTATCGATCTTCTGAAAAATCTGTTGCGACGGTGTTTCTCCCTGATAACTGTCAAATTGAAACTTTTTCGCCAATGGATGAGAGGAAACGAAGGGAACACTCTCTAGCATAGCGGTGATCCGCGCGGCGGCGTCTGTGTAGGCGCCGCCCGAATGCAATTCGGCGCGCGTGGTCACCTCGACCTGCCCGCCGGCAAAGAACAGATCTCCGTTCAGTTGATTAGTGACCTTGAAAGCGGCAGGGGTAAAATCACTGACGAGCACGCGCATCGGCGTCCAGGATTTTTTGGTGCTGCTCTCTCGATCGTTTGGCGAATTCCTAGAGTCATCGTCGCCGTTGTCCTCGTCAGTCGAGTTCGCCGCGAAATTGGCCAGCAGCTTAAACTGATACCAGCCAACCGCGCCCTCTTTTGGCACAACGAATTCTCCGCTGGTCCCGCCAAAGGGAGAAAGCGCAATGCGTTCAACCTTATGCACCACCTTGCCCATGGGATCGATAATTTTTAGCTGGTACCCGTCCATGGGCGGAGGTATGAAGCCGTTGTCATCTTGGTTACGCACATAGATTTTGTATTGAATGGCGTCGCCGGCGCGGTAGATGCCTTGCGCGGTTGTTCCCCAGGCTTGCATGTGACCGTACCGCAGCTTGTTGGAAGGGTAGACGGACTCGCTGCCTGAGGCGCGATAGGAATCGATAGCGAAGGCGTACGACACCGGCAACAGCGCCATATCTTCGCCTTTTTCCACGCGCAGGAAGTAGCGGGTCTCGTCATCTCGATACTGCCGCGTGAGAGAGAGATCAGGATCAAGCGTATCTGTCCCAGGTAAGAGCCCTATCCCTGAAGCATCAGTTGTCGCCTGTGCCGTAGCGTCAGGCGCATTGTGCAACATTGTCAAGATATTTTTGTATAAAGTGACGGTGGCATTTGCGACCGGGAGGCCGGTCGCCAGCTCTGTCACCCAGACAAGCGTACTGAAATGCCCGAGTTTGAGCTGCACTTGATACGGCGTCACTTGCGCGAAGAGACGGGGAGGGTAGCGCACGGCGTTGGGGATGACGGGATCAGTGGCCAGATAGCCGAAAACGGCCCCGGTTCCGCCCTCAAGCAGATCGCGGACGCCAAAAGGAACCGCAAACTGCACGTCCTCGACTTGGGGCACGCTCTTTTGGAACGTCAGCTGCGCAGCCCCGCCTTTAGGGGTCAGCCGTTGATAGCTAAAGCTGTAATTTTTGAGATTATTAACAAATAATGGGACTTCACTGTCCACGCCTTTCCCCAGGACCGCGTCCCGATAGTCAAGCCCGAAATTGGGGTTGCGGTGAATTGTTGCCAAACTGTTGGTTATCGGCTGGCTCAGACCCCGGCCGGAACAAATACCCAA
>CAZUFQ010001018.1:0-1537 GCA_964618735.1 uncultured Enterobacteriaceae bacterium | reverse complement strand
GGATCGCTCCAACCCCAACGCGTCGTTCCTGGGGTCCGAGCAGTACTTCGTGAGCCAGTTTGATCCCAACCTCAACATCCAGTGGAGCTTCCGGAACACCAACACGCAGAGCTGCACTCGCAATGCGGACGGAACCATCTCTTGCGTTTCCGACCATCCCAACGGCTTTGAGTGGTGCGTGAACGCGGCCGTGGTCGATGCCAATGGCGTGACCTACGCCAATAGCGAAGACGGAAACCTCTATGCGATTGGCCAGGGAGGTGTCCTGATTCAGAATATCTTCCAGCAACTGGCCATCGGCGCGGCGTACACTCCGGCATCGCTCGACAACAACGGCAGAATTTATTCCCAGAACGATGGGCATCTGTTCGTTGTAGGAAGATAACCCGCATCCGGGGACCGCAAGGTCCCCGCGTCAATCTGAAAAAGAGAAGGCCCGCGCAAGCGGGCCTCACTTTTTGCGGACGCAGATGGACTGCGGGGAATTAGGCCTTCAACTTTGTCTGCGGCGCCGCGGGAAACAAGCGCTCCTCAACGATGCGGATGATTTTCTTTTGGACTTTAGGAATAGGATCGGTCGCGTCTACCGCGATGACTCGTTCGGGAGCGCGTTTGGCGATGGCCATGTACGCGGCCAGCACGCGGTCATAAAATGCCCGGCTCTCTTTTTCAAAGCGGTTTTCGTCTTCTTCCATCTGTTTGGATTGCTCGGCGTTTCTCCGGCGGGCCCGCGCCACCGCGCGCGCCGCATCGGAGACCATCAGGATGGTGAGGTCGGGCTGCAGGTCATGGCACAGCGATTTGTGAAGCTGCAATACCAACTCGCTGCCGAGTTCGCGGCCTCCGCCCTGGTAGGCCTCACTGGAGTCGGTAAAGCGGTCGCACAGCACCCACTGCCCGCGCTTCAGTGCCGGAAGAATCTGCTCGTCGACGTGCTGGGCGCGGTCAGCAAACATCAGCGCCAGCTCGGCCAGCGGCGAAAGTCCCGCAGTGCGCGAGCTGAGAAGAACGGCGCGCAGCTTTTCTCCCACCGCGGTGCCGCCCGGTTCGCGGGTGGTGATCACGTCAACGCCGCGCGCACGCAGGGAGGCGGCCAGATTTTCCAGCTGCGTGGATTTGCCCACGCCATCCAGTCCCTCAAAAGTGATGAATTTGCCGCGCTGTGAAAGAGGCACGATAGAGA
The DNA here is from genome assembly GCA_964618735.1 of uncultured Enterobacteriaceae bacterium. Classification (GTDB taxonomy): domain Bacteria; phylum Desulfobacterota; class Binatia; order Bin18; family Bin18; genus SYOC01. The sequence continues at coordinate 354 of CAZUFQ010001018.1, read as the reverse complement.
TTTAATCACAAACTCGAAGACAGCAAGGCCGCTTTCGCGGCAAAATAGACATAACGATTGCCGCGGAGGAGGCCCTATGCGACTGGGCGACGATATTGACGACCATTGTTCGGCGTGTAAACGCACGACCGACCATTCCATTGTTTCCATGATGGGCGAAGAGGTGCTGCGGACGCGCTGCCGCACCTGCAACAGCGAACACAAATACCGCCACAACAAAAGCCGCAGCAAAGAGATGACGGCCAAAGAAGCGTTTGATAAAGTTCTGGCCAGTGTTACCGGCGCGCAGCCGGAGACATCTTCGTCCGCCAAAAAGAAAAAATAATAACCACCACGGACACGAAGGACATCAAG
>CAZUFQ010001017.1:0-1662 GCA_964618735.1 uncultured Enterobacteriaceae bacterium | reverse complement strand
AAAGCAGCGCGCCAGCCGCGCGCAAGGAACGAGGATTTGACAGTCTGAGAGATTCGATTACTCCCTGATCAAACGCGTCGTTCAACACGGCCAGCGCTGCACTGGCGGTGAATTCTTTCGTCGATCTTTCTGTTGTAAACTGGTTAATGCACAGATCGGGCGTCAGTTTTTCTCCGGCGCGCAAGACAATTTCTCGCGGCTGCAGCCTGCCGAACAAGCCAGGAAGGTCCGTCGCGGTTGTTTCGGCAACCAGAAATTCACCGGTTGTTAGTTCCAAGAACGCCACACCGATCTGATCTTTTTCAGGAAGCAGCGCAGCCAGCGGACGCGGTTGTCCTCCTGTTTCGAAGAGCGTGCCCGGCGTCACGACGCGCACGACTTCACGGCGCACGATCTTTTTGCCGCGTTGCGCTTCTTCAAGCTGTTCACAGATGGCGACTTTGTGGCCTTTTTCGACGAGCCGCGCTAGATACGATTCAAGACGATGGTGCGGGACGCCACAGAGGGGAATGCGCTCACGGCCTCTGCCGGGCGGGCGCGACGTGAGAACGATGTCGAGCTCACGCGCAGCAACCGCAGCATCTTCGTAGAACATTTCGTAGAAATCGCCTAAGCGGAAGAACAGCAACGCATCTTGATGCTGCGCTTTCGCCTTATGGTACTGCTCCATCAGCTCGGTTTCTGGAGCCTGTGGGATTGTGGCGTCTTGTGAGTTTGCAGCCTGTTTCTTTACGATCTTCATTGCTTACCGCTTATCCGCCTTCATGGGTCAGCAGGCTATAGAAAGACAGCTTGGGGATGCAAGAGCACTTCCTATGCTAACGTCTTCGCCGGTACAGTTGGGATCGCTTGAGGCTGCCACGTTTTCCGTAGGGGCGTAGCATGCTACGCCCCTACAAAGATAAAATTGCACTACTCCCCGGAAGATAATTGCCTTGACGCTCGTGTTCCCCTGGTTATCGTATCGGTATGGTCACATCGCGTAATTTTTTCGTTGGCTGTGCAATTTGGTCTTTCAAAGAATGGGTGGGAGAGTTCTATCCGTCCAAGAGCAAACCAGCAGACTTTCTTCGTCTCTATAGTCAACGCCTTACTACTGTCGAAGGCAACACCACTTTCTACGCCATACCGGACAAGAAAACTGTCGCCCGTTGGGCGGAGGAAACTTCTCCTGGATTTCAATTTTGTCCCAAGTTGCCGCGAGACCTGACGCATCAAGGTTCGTTGCGTTCGGCTATTCCTGGCGCCCGAGAATTTCTCGAACTGATGCAGGGATTCGGTGATCGGCTCGGCCCCATTTTCGCTCAACTGCCGCCGTCCTATGGTCCGGCGCAGTTTGATGATCTACTTGCTTTTCTCCGCGCCTGGCCGTCGCAGGCATCCCCTCTCGCATTAGAGGTGCGGCATCCTGAATGGTTTAAAGAACCGTACAGCAGCCGATTGAACACGATGTTAGAGCAACTGGGGGTTGGTCGGGTGTTGCTTGATACTCGACCGATCTATGATGCGCCTGACGATCCCCAGATCAGCTCGGAGCGCAAAAAACCAAAGCTGCCTCTCCAGCCGATTGTAACCGCTCCATTTAGTCTCGTGCGGTTTATCAGTCATCCTGAGCGGGAGTGGAATCGTGCGTATTTGTAGGGTGGAAGCGCTCAGGTGCAT
>CAZUFQ010001016.1:0-1686 GCA_964618735.1 uncultured Enterobacteriaceae bacterium | reverse complement strand
CGTTCATTCTACGAGCGCGTGGTGACGATGAGCTACCTCGCCACAGAGGATGGTGCAAAGGAGATTCAGAAATTCATAGACTATTCGGCAGTTCACTGGCATCAGATGCTGGTCGAGGCAGAAGAAATCCACCCAGCATTTGAGATCTCGCCAGAAGCCCGACAGAAGATTGTGGACGACTACGAAGCAGCCAAGGAGAGATTTAAGGACGAGAAGTGCCCGACCTGCAAACGGCGCGGGCAGATTTCATGGACCAGGGTGACGATGAAGGACATGGCAACGAAGGTCGGCGAGGACGTACGCCGCCTTTGCCACAACGCGTACCTGACGCCGACTTTTCATCTCCATACGACCCATTGGGGCATCGTGAATGAATGCGAACGGAGCGAAACAGGGAAACTGCGGTTCTCGGGTGGGAAGGTGCAAGAGGACGCAGCACATGAGGCGTATGACCAAGCCTACATTCTTCTCATGCAGGTGATGGACGTGCTCGATCAGTACTTCGAGTTGGGGATGGCCGAGAAGATAAAACGGCAGGGACAGGATTGGCTGAAAGCGTCAGAGGCGGTCTCTACTCTGAGGACACCTGCGGCTTAACTCTCTTCTCGAAAGCGCGGCTCTCGACCGCCCTCTGCAAGTCAACAACGCCGCCGGGAAGCGTGTTCGCGTAGCACAGCGCACAAACCACGACGTCTGCAATATACCTCCCATGGCGCTCGCGCCAGGCGGGTCATCAGCGATCTCGCGGTCATGTCCACTGCCTCCGGGCCACCTCCTTGGATAGCCCGCCTCACCATCTAAGGACAGGCGAAATCTTGTCCAAACGATGGGGTCCACGTCAGCACGGAATGGCTCGCGAAGCGGTAAAGCGGTAAAGCGAGCGCATGTGGCCTTATTCCGCTGGATCGTCAACACAACGTGGCAAAATAGGTTGGCAAGGGAAAATGACCATCGAGGTCCGAACATGTTTGACGCTCTCAACGCAAGTGAAATCCGTCGCATCATTTTTAAACTGAAACACCCGGCGGGGCAGATCATTGGCCTAGCGAGGATGGTAGCCGCCACTGCCCAGACTGAAGGTTTAATCGACGATGTGCCTGAATTTGTCTATTCGAACCCGAGCGTTGACGCTCTTGCAGAGCGCATCTTGGCTGCTTACTGGGAACTGGTTCTGGAGGGAGTCTATACACCGGGAGGCAGAGTTCATCAAACGGACTTCGCATCGTTTCGTGTCACGGAACATGGGCGCAAGTGTTTCGAGGCCGGTGAGCTTGCGCCGCACGATCCCGATGACTACATGAAACGGCTCAAATCGATGTGTCCGGTCATTGATCTGTCGACGTTAGTGTACGTCGAAGAAGCGCTCTGCACGTTCAAGGCGCGGCGGTTCCTCTCGGCTGTGGTGATGATCGGGGTGGCTGCGGAAAGCATGTGGATCCGGCTAGGCGAGAGTGTCAAGAACGCCCTGGATACGCCGGCAAAACAGCAAGCTTTCGAGAAGGAAACAAAGAGTGGAAAGATTAAACGGCTCCACGATGAAGTGCTCAAGCGCCTTAAGCAGCAGCCATCGACGCCTCTTCCTGGCGAGTTAGATGCACTGATCGCACAACATCTACACGGAATCGCCGACCTCACTCGCCAAACGCGAAATGCCGCTGGCCATCCCACGGGGAAGCGGATCGAGCG
>CAZUFQ010001015.1:0-1693 GCA_964618735.1 uncultured Enterobacteriaceae bacterium | reverse complement strand
CCAAGTCGCAGGTTCCGCTTGTGCTCATGGCTTACTACAACAGCATCCATGCGTTCGGGCCAGAACACTTTTGCAGTGAAGCGGTCGGGGCAGGAGTGGACGGCTTGATTGTCCCTGATATGCCAGCCGATGAAGCGGGCCCACTGAAAGGTCCTGCCGCAACCGCCGGGCTGCAGCTAATTTTCCTCCTGGCCCCAACCAGTACCCCGGAACGACGGGCTTTTGTGGCCCGGCAGTCAAATGGGTTTGTGTACTACGTGTCCCTCACTGGAATCACGGGATCAAAACTCAGTGACCTCGGCGACGTGGCAATAAACGTGGAGAAAATCCGGAAGGTTTCAGAAACTCCGATCGCCGTGGGATTCGGTGTCGCCACACCGGAAGATGCGGCCAAGGTTTCGGCCATTGCGGATGGGGTGATCGTCGGGAGCGCCATCGTGCGGCAGATTGCGGCTGGTCAACAAGAGCAGCGAATGGTCACTCGTGTGGCGGACTTCGTGCATTCCCTGAAGGCCGCAATGGTTCCGCGTCGTCTGGAGAATGCTTAACGAGCGTGGTTCGCTTGCGGGGGCATGTAGGCTATCATCTCCTTGGAAAGATCTTTAGCCACATCTTTCAGATTCGGGCGGTAGAACATATAGCTGCTGGATTTTTCGTGGCGGGCTTTCCAGACCGTAGTCCCGGTCGTCGCATCGACTAATCTCAGGCTCAATCCCACGCGACCGACGTTATCTCCTTCCTTGCGTATATACTCCCAGGAGTTCACCCGAACAACTATAAATGAATCCACATTCATGGCTTTTCCAAGTTTGATTGCCGCCTCCTTGTCAGATTGACCCGTCATTTCCAGCCGTGAGAAATAGAAGACCAACGAATCGAATGCCTCTTTCGACGCCTGGAAAATATCAGTCACGCTTTCAGGACTCACCACACGCTCAACATGCGCTGTATTAGCGAGGGCACCGGAGAGGACGTCCTGGATGTCTTCACGTGCGCTATCGTATTGGCTCGACATCGGAGGCAAGACGGCGATCGCCTGCGGCCGAAACTGTCTCGCGCCTGGACCTTCCCAGACTTCCTGCAGACCCCCACAGCCGGTCACCAGCAACAGGACGAGAGAGGAACCCAGCCGGAACCAACTGTGTGCGAAAAGAGACATGAGCTTCAGTATACCATTAGTGAATGACGATAGGGTCTAGAAGGTCAAAGAGATTGAGCCAGACGCCAAGGCTCCCTTCTCACGGAAATCATACCCGCCACCCAGGTCGAGACGGAAGGCATAAAATCGTAGGCCCAATCCTGCAGTAGGAGTGAACGGCGTCTTCGCATCCTGCATATTTTTGAAGGTGCCGAGCCGGAACGAGAGAAACTCGGTGAGAATGGTCTGCTCAGCCCCTAAGCTCAAGACCTGACTCTTCACTCCAGGGACGAGCGTTTTATTCGACGTGATATCCACATCCGATGTTAACGTGAGCGAAGAATAAGGGTTGACCGCCACGCCGCCGCGCACTTGAGGGCTGAGCTTTATCGTACTGCCGTCCGGCGCATCGAATTCCGGTTGATTGAGGTCCTTGGCAACGACACCGAAACGGAGCCAGGACGACGGCCGATAGATCGCACCAGCATCAATGCCAAAGGACGTCGAGATCTCGGGCTTCCCGAAATTACTCGATACTTTGACGTTTTGTCCGCC
>CAZUFQ010001014.1:0-1740 GCA_964618735.1 uncultured Enterobacteriaceae bacterium | reverse complement strand
CAGGAAGCAAGTCCTTCGAGTCGCCTTTTTTCGTGCCGCCCCTGACCCAGGCGTGGATCGTCGAAATTTCTGCGTCGCTCAAGCGCGAATCGTTCTGGAATTCACCGACACTTGGATCCGCGTGCCACGGCGGCATCTTGCGGTGGTCCACGTCTTGCTGAATCATCCGGGCAAATGGCAAAACATCCTCATAGGTCATGAGCGACATGGGCGCGACGTCGTTCGGCCGATGGCAGACGACGCAATTCTTGTTCAGAATCGGGGCAACGTCCCTGGTATAAGTAATTTCCTTCTTTGGAAGGTCGGACGGGTTCCGCGCTGCGAGCAACATGCTGCAGAATCCGGTTACAGAAAGTATGGCGATCGTTCTTGGCAAGCGCATAGAGCCTCTTTATTCAACACGCTGCTCCTACAGTTGAGCCGCCCCGTCGGAATAGCGCAACCCAGATTTTATACCCAGAGGTTCGCTGGAAGACAGACTGAGGCTCTTCAGCAGACTGGAAACACTTGAGCGGTCCAACGGAAAAGAAATGAGGTGGGCTTACCTATCGGTCTCCTCTTCGTCATGCATCTCCACCGTGCAAACAATCTCTTTGGCTCGTTGTCGCTGGATGATGGCTTGTCTTTCGCCTTCCTTGTTGAGTTGCAAATTAACGTATGTCACGGAATCATTCACTGATGCCCTTCTGTAGTTCACCAGCCGGGCCACAATTAATGCCTCAATGCCATTCCGAACATCCTGAAAATTGTATTCCAAAACAGCCGCCAGGCCCTCAGCAGTTTCTTTGCTCATATGGGAGCTGAGGTGTTCTAAAATAGACTCCTCGATGTGACTGAATTTCCCCGGAATACCCATTCTTATCGTCTTTATCGTTTTACTCACTGTTCTGGTTTCCTTCGTCCTATTCGATTGGGATATTTTAACATGCGGCACCGCCTGGGAGAGAAAAACCATGAGAATTTATCTAATCTTCGTAGTTGGGTTTTTGCTGATTGCCGCAACAGCCGTGGGTCAAGACCAATCAACGGCGCATACGAAAGAACCGAGTATGGAAGTGGCAACAGTCAGGCTTAGACTTGGCATGCCTCGCAGCAGAGTTCTCGCGCAGATTCAGCAAGCTGGATACAAAGTTCAGGAATTGTCCGCTGAAGGGAAGGAATCCGCCGTGGGCGTAACTACGCGGAACCTTGATGATGCCACTCAGCGAGCAATGGTCACCTTCGATAACGACGGTAAATTGGTTTTTCGCGACGGAGTGCTAGTGCGAATTGAAAAGGAAGTCGCTTCCGATGGAATAAATACGGACAGGGATTTGGCTTTGGCAGTTTACGCCGCAGTTCAAGAGCTCGAAAATGAAGGCACCAGTAATTCTTGCGTTGTAAAAACTACGGTGGATGCGCCCACCACTGATACGCCGGGCCTTGAAGCCAAGAATGTCATCATTACGTGCAACGCGGGGTCAGCCGCTTATCGAACTGTCCTCATTCGCTGGGTGACCAGTGAAACGCTGAAAAGTCAGTTTCACGTCAGGGTGTTTAAGGAGCTATGGCAGCAGTAGATGGTGCGCCTGCGCCGCACCGGCGACCGCCACCAGGCCCGCCGCGACATCATGACTGAAACTGTTGAAAAATGTTTCCCAGGAAAGCGTTTTAGGAAAGAGTCTAACCCATTGAAAACGAAGGAATGGCGGAGAGGGTGGGATTCGAACCCACGGTAGGGGTTAACCTACACACGCTTTC
>CAZUFQ010001013.1:0-1774 GCA_964618735.1 uncultured Enterobacteriaceae bacterium | reverse complement strand
ATCAATCTCTTCGGCCAACGCCCCGGGCTCCATGTTCCACGCGTTACGCAATAAGCGCTTTGTGACTGCTGCGGCCCGCCACCCAACCTGGAGACAGCGTTCGATGAGTTTTTGCGTTTCTTCCTCTAAGTTTTCAGGTTCAACCAATTTGGCGAGTAACCCCAAGCGGTGGGCTTGTGCAGCGTCGAAGCGCTCGCCGAGGATGACGATCTCTAATGCTTTGGCTAAGCCTACCAATTGCGGCAGTCTGTAGGTCGGTCCAGCATCAGGCGGTGAACCGTACAGCACCTGCGGAGAGGAAAAAAAGGCAGTGGTGGCGGCGATACGAAAGTCGCAAGCAAGCATCAGCTCGAACCCAGCGCCAAGGCAAGGGCCGTGTATGGCGGCGATGGTGAGTTGTGGGAGATGTTCCAATGTGTCCAACGCTCGCATCCACGGCTCCCAGGTCGTGCGCAACGCTTCTGGCGTTGCAGGCCGATTTGCCGCCGCCCGGAGATCCATACCCGAACAAAAAGCGCGTCCTTCGCCTTTTATGACGACCACGCGGAGGTCAACCTCCTGTTGAATCGCTGTGCAGGCGGATTCTATATCTAAGATGAGTTGGTCGTTCACTGCGTTGAGAGAAGCGGGACGGTCGAGGATAAGAAATCCAATTTGTTTATTTTGTTCAAAGCGAATAGTGTCCCACTCCATGGTGAACCCTCCTTATTACGGCGGTGAAACAACCATACCATAGCAAAGGACGAGCGTGTTGACACGGTCTGAAGGGGCGACAAGACGCCTGTTCAGTGCTCTCGCGATTGCGACGACTCCTGTGTACAACACTGTAGGGCTATGTAATGATCCGCAACTCTATAATACTCAGGTTATCCTGTTCCTAATAGACTATTCCGGAGGTAAGGAGCGTTATTGCACCTCATGGCGACCGCAACACTCACTCAGTTACTCGAAAAAATGTTCGCCGGCGACGAGCGTGCGCTGGCCCGGCTGATAACCCTTCTTGAACGTGAAGGAACGGAAGTAGGCGCGATCCTTCAGGCAATTGCTTCGAAACTTGGCAATGCTTTTACGATAGGCGTCACCGGTCCGCCCGGCGCCGGCAAATCGAGTTTGGTGGATCAGCTGACCACTCTCATGCGTAAGGCAGGCAAGACAGTCGGCATTATCGCTGTGGATCCGTCGAGTCCGTTTTCCGGCGGCGCACTGCTCGGTGATCGCATTCGTATGACCCAGCATTTCCTTGATAAAGGCGTGTTCATCCGCAGTATGGCGACGCGCGGGAGTCACGGTGGATTGGCGCGGGCGACCAAAGATGTCATTAAACTTCTCGATGCGGCTGGACGCGATTATATCTTAGTCGAGACTGTTGGTGTCGGTCAGACGGAACTCGATGTGATGGGTGCTACCGATACCGTTCTTGTGACTCTCGTGCCCGAAGCCGGTGATGGCGTGCAGGTCATGAAGGCGGGACTCATGGAAATTGATGCTAGTTGCGTCGTCCATTAGTCAGACCGGGATGTCGGAGGAGATCATCCTGGCCTGCCTGCTTCACGACGTCATGCAGTCCCTGATCAAACCCGATCACGGATGGTGGGGCGCGCAGCTCTTCGAGCCGTACATCCCCCCGAAAGCCACCTTCGCCATCCGCTATCACCAGACGCTGCGCTTCTATCCCGACACCAAGGCCGGATATGAATACCCCGACCTTTACTACAGAATTTTCGGGAAAGACTACACCCCGCCGCCCACCCTCGAAGCTACTTACAACTTCGTT
>CAZUFQ010001012.1:0-1808 GCA_964618735.1 uncultured Enterobacteriaceae bacterium | reverse complement strand
CGGTGAAGATGCCGAGCACCGACGGCGCCATCATCACGCCCATGGTGATCTCGGCGGCCTTCACCCGATCATTGACGTGGGCAAATATCTCGTAATAGCGCTCGGTGAACTGCACGCAGTGCGAAAATGAGCGTGCCACTAGTAGAAGCGGCACGACCATCAACAGCGGTTCGATCGGAGACTTCAGCCATCCGACAAAGCCGAACCCCCAGATTGCAGCGACGGCGCTGGTCAGAATCGGCGTAACCACGCCGACGACATTGCGCATGTACAGGGCCAAGGACAGAACTAGCGCGCCTATGGTAATGCACGCAATCCACAGGAGCTCTGATTCGTAGTGGTAGACCCAGCCGGTGAGAATCGGCTGCCCCGCCATCAACACCTCGTGGTGCTCGTCGCTGGCGTCCTTGGCCAATTTGCGCATGTAGTCGAAGACGGTGCCGTAGTCGAGCCTTTGCTCGATAAACGTCGCGTTGATCAGCGTGGACGTCGAGTCCTTCGAGATCAGAAACGTCCTGGCGTTCGGCGACTTGTCGACCCGATTGCGGAAATCATCGATTTCGTCCTGGCTGGCGGGGACGTGATCGCCCATCAATGGGCGCATGTCGATGCCCTCAGGCGTCGCCTCTATGTATCGCGCCTTTTCGGTGGCAATCGACAGGATTTGATCGTGATCAACACCCGGGGCCAGGTCGATATCGCGCGTCAGCTTCCAGACCTTGGCCAGGGTCTCGGCGTTGTAGATGTCGCCGTCTTTCCGCTTCACCATCAGCGTTACGGTGAGCGGATTGCCAAAGTTGGGGTGATCCTTGAACACCTGGACGTACGGATCGTCCTTGGGCAGGAGGTCCGAGAAAATTGTCTTCAGCTGTACATACCGCAGGCCCACGCAGAAGAAGCCGGTGATCAATACGAAGATTCCCGCAACCAGGACACGGTGGCGCATCACGCCACGGGCGATTCGGAATCTCAGCGAAAACATTGCGTCACCGTGTGGGTGTTGATGGCGTCGGCGAATGGCCGTGTTCCGCACCCGCCCTGTCCAATTGCGGGGGCGCGGAATGCTCCACTGGAGTCGCTGGTGCCGGCCATTTGGTCTTTTCTCTCCTCCGTCGAGCCCCACTAGGAGGGCTCTTTCGGATTGCTCGTTGCGAACCTATAGGGCCCGCTTTTGGGAAGAGCTTAGGAGGCCAGCTGCCGTCAGTATTGAATATTGTCTGCGGCGATCTTGTACAAAGTCGCCATCAGCATCGCAGGCGCGCGAACTATCGCTTTGCCTGCTCCCGAAATGCGTTCGGGGTGGTTCCCAGGTGCTTCTGGAAAACGCGAGTCATGTGGCTTTGATCGGAGAATCCGCTGCGGGCCGATATTTGCTTGATGGCAAGCGCGGTCTTCGTGAGCAATTGTTGCGCACAAACCAGCCTTCTCTGCACCACATAGCAATGTGGTGCAACACCGAACCGCTGTTTGAATTGGCGCAAGAAATGCGAGGAGCTGACGTGGGCAACTTCTGCCAATTCATCCAGGCTCAGTTGCTGGTCGAGATTCACCTCGATGTACTCCGCAACCATTTTCGCCTGGACTGGAGAAAGACCGCTGGGTCCCTGGTTCTCCCTAAAGGCGACCGAGGCATATCGGCGCAGGATCTGGATGCAGATTTGTGTGGTAATGGCATCGACGTAGAGCCGGCCGCCAAGATGATCCGAGCGGATTTCGTTGGCCAAGGCGGCTATGCCCTGGCGCAGCATCGGATCGTCGATCTTCAATTCACCGCGCATCTTCACTTCGTCGATTGCCCGGTCGGACCT
>CAZUFQ010001011.1:502-1832 GCA_964618735.1 uncultured Enterobacteriaceae bacterium | reverse complement strand
GGTCACTGGAAGCCGGCTTCCCACCTCTTCCAGCGTTCGGGCATACCCATCATCTAGGCCGAAGCGCATCTTCAGGACGTCCCGCTCGCGGCTGGTCAGCTTGTTCAGCACTTCATCGATCTGCTCGCGGCGGATCAGGTTCAGCGTGGCCTCGGAAGGCGATGGCGCCGTGTTCGACTGGATGAAGTCGCTCAGTTGGCTGTTGTCCTTCTCGCCAACGGGCGTCTCCAGCGAAAGCGGCTCCAGGGCGATACGGGTGATCTCGTTCACCCTCTCCACCGGCACCTCCAGCTCACGGGCCAGCTCTTCTACCGTCGGCTCCCGCTGAAGCTGCTGCCGCAGCCTTCCGGATGCCTTCACCAGCTTGTGGATGATCTCGGCCACGTACACCGGGATGCGGATGGTCCGCCCCTGGTTGATGATAGCTCGAGCAATGGCCCGGCGGATCCACCAGGTGGCGTAGGTGCTGAAGCGGTAGCCCTTGTTCGGGTCGAACTTCTCCACGGCGCGAATCAGCCCGATGTTGCCTTCCTGGATCAGGTCCGGCAGCGGGATACCGCGCACGCTGTACTTCTTGGCGATGCTCACCACCAGGCGAAGGTTCGCCTCGGTAAGCTTATCTTTGGCGCGCTTGTCGCCCCGCTGTACCGCGCGGGCAAGCCGGATCTCTTCATCCGCGGTCAAAAGCTGCGCAACGCGCGCGCGGCTCATCCACAAATGAAGCTCCTCGTCCCGATCGTGCCGGATCGGCTCAGGCTCGTACTCTTCTTCCGCAGCCTCTTCGGCTTCGGCTATGTTGTCGCCGTGGGCCTCGTCATCCATGGCGTCGGCATCGTGCTCAACGCCACTCTGATATAGGGCCAACAGGTCATCGCTCGGTTCGTCGGAATCACCAACCAGCAGGCCGGACACCAGCCTGTTTTCATCCAATTCGCTCTCTCGCAACGACGATACCGGTCGTTCCAGGACAGCGCTGCCGCTACTCATTAGTACCCCTCCTATGTGTTGGGCGACCTGAAATGGTCATTGTGTAGCCTTTTCGCATTGTCCACCATCGCTCAGACTACATTCCGTTTTCGACGAGCGCCATTGCCCTTGTCACGGCCGGCAGAAGGACGAGCGACCTCTGGCCTTGCATCTGCTCTGCACCGATACGGCTTGTTTCCAGCGACGGAAGCCCGCAATTTAGCCGGGATACCGACACGCTATATTTCTCCGCGTGCTTGCAAATCTCCTTGCAACATTGTTAACAATTAATGGAGATTTGTCCGGTAAATTCAGCAGGCACTTTATGCTTTTTTTCACAAAGTCTCTTGGCTACGTTCTGTCT
>CAZUFQ010001011.1:0-492 GCA_964618735.1 uncultured Enterobacteriaceae bacterium | reverse complement strand
AATGTCAAGGATGATTTTTGTCGAAAACTGCACCAAAACTGCCGAAAAAATGTCACACAAACGTCGGAATTGACGCCAGAGATCTCAGGTCTTCCACGATTTCGCGAAGCCTTTCACAAACGAACGCTATCTGCTCCTCGGTAGTGCTTCGACCTAATGTCAACCTCAGAGCTCCCCTCGCCTCTTCTACGCTCAACCCCATTGCAAGCAATACGTGCGAGGGCTCCGTCGATCCCGCCGTACACGCCGATCCGGCCGACGCGCATATCCCAGCCATGTCCAACGCCAACAGCAGGGATTCGCCTTCCACGCCCGGGAAGCAGAAGTGCGCATTATTCGGCAGTCGGTCATTTCTGCTTCCGTTTATACGGGCAGTTCCCACTAAAGACGTCACACCCCCCATCAAAAGTTCGCCAAATTTTTTTAATCGGACCGATTCCTCCTGAATTTTCTTCATCGCCTGCACAACTGCTACGCCAATTCCAACAATCC
>CAZUFQ010001010.1:0-1834 GCA_964618735.1 uncultured Enterobacteriaceae bacterium | reverse complement strand
TTTATGCCAGCAGCGACGTACAGCGGCGCCATCGCCACCATGTTCCCAATACTATACGTGGCTTGGCTCTTCAGCTTCTCCATAGAGGTGCGGCGCTTGCCCGGGGTCATGTCGCTCGGTGGTATTTCGATGGAGGCCGGCGCCGCCTACCTGCTGCTGATCATCGCGGCCATCACGCTGTGCGACGTGGGCTGCTTCGCGGTCGGGAAGGCGCTGGGCCGCACCCCGCTGGCGCCACGCATCAGCCCCGGCAAGACGGTGGAGGGTGCTGTAGGCGGCCTGGTGGTGGGAACCCTCTGCACCATTGGCTTTGGCGTGCAACTTGGGCTGGGCGTTCCACACTGCGCCTTGTATGGCCTGGTGGTAGGTCTGTTCGCGCAGTTGGGGGATCTGTGGGAGTCCCGCCTCAAGCGCGAGGCTGGCGTCAAGGACTCTGGCAATGCTCTGGCCGGCCACGGCGGCGTGCTGGACCGCTTCGACTCATTCTTCTTCGCTGCTCCCATTGGCTACTTGCTGACGCTGGCGCTGTTCGTTCATTGAGGTGTGATATGAAAAATGTTGTAATACTAGGTTCCACCGGTTCTATCGGCACACAGACGCTGGACGTGGTGCGGCGGCATGCGGACCGCTTCAAAGCAGTGGGCCTGACCGCAGGAACCTCCTGGGAGCTGTTGGCTTCCCAGGCCGAGGAGTTCTTGCCCCAAAAGGTCGCGGTGCGCGACACCGCCTGTGCTCAGAAGCTCCGTGAGCGCCTGGCCCACCTGCCAATCGAGGTGTTGGAAGGCGCGGACGGCATCAGCGAAGTCGCTTGCATGCCGCAAGCACAAATGGCGGTGGTTGCTTTAGTCGGTGTATCGGGTCTGCTGCCTACTTTGCGCGCCATCGAGTGTGGTAAGGACATCGCGCTGGTGAACAAAGAGACGCTGGTGGTTGGCGGGGCGCTGGTGACGGACGCGGCGCGGCGTCACGGCGTCCGTATGCTGCCGGTCGACAGCGAGCATTCGGCGCTCTTTCAGTGTTTGGTCGGAGAGGACCACGGCAAGGTCGCGCGCCTTATCCTGACCAACTCGGGTGGGCCATTTCGTACTTGGCCGGAGGAGAGGATTCGCAGCGCCACGGTAAAGGACGCCCTCAACCATCCCACCTGGAACATGGGGAACAAAATCACCATCGACTCCGCCACACTGATGAACAAAGGCTTCGAGGTCATAGAGGCTCATTATCTTTTTGATGTGGACTATGCACAGATTGACGTCGTTGTCCACCCGGAGAGTGTCATCCATTCTATGGTGGAGTATGTCGACGGCTCCGTTTTGTGCCAGTTGGGGCCTCCCGACCTGCGGCTCCCATTTCAGTATGCGTTGGCCTATCCAGCGCGTTTGGGACCCGCCTGGAAGCGTATGGACTTCACGCAGGTGGCCGCTTTGACGTTTTCGCTGCCGAGGCGCGAGTTGTTTCCCTGCCTGGATTTTGGATACGCGGCTGGAAAGGCCGGCGGCACCATGCCTTGCGCGCTGAACGCAGCCAACGAAATTGCTGTAGAGCTGTTCTTGAATGAGAAGATTGACTTTGGCTCCATTGCTCGCATCATTGAAAAAACCATGCAATCACATACGTTTATCCAACGGCCTACGCTGGACGACTTGCTGCAGACCGACGCCTGGTGTCGGCGGCATGCGCGCAGCGTACCAGCAGCCGCGGCCCATTTCGCGTAGATCAGAAAGGTTGTCAGAGCATGTTTGAGTGGCTGGCTCATAATATAGTGGCCCTGGTAGTGGTGATTTTCTCTTTCGGTTTCATCATCTTCGTGCATGAGCTGGGCCCGGTGCTGACG
>CAZUFQ010001009.1:0-1834 GCA_964618735.1 uncultured Enterobacteriaceae bacterium | reverse complement strand
CGTCCCGCGCTGGATACCGCGGATGACCCCATGGCGGTCGGAATGATTAACGGAACGTCCGCTTTTGGCCGATTGCGGACCTTCCAAGGTTGGGCCGAGTTGGAGAGTGTGCCACCTAACAACGGCTTGCAGAGCGACGCGCCGCGAGCGGCGCGCGCCTGAAGCCGGACGTTAGCCCACTCTGGGTTTCATCATTTCTTGCCAACGACTGAAACAATGAAAGTGATTTACAAAATTACGTACCCAAACGGCAAGATCTACATCGGCAAAGATCTGACCGACAGCATTAACTACTTTGGCAGTGCCGCTAGCACGCTCATCGAGCAAGATTTTACGCGAGACCAGCGACGTCACTTCACCATTACGAAAGAGATCTTGTGGGAGTCTGACACCGCCTCAGATAACGAGGTCAACCGGAAAGAGGTTGAGTTCATACGCTCCTTTCGGTCGAATGATCCCGCCATTGGCTACAACCAGTGGCCGAAATTGAGGGGAGGAGAACTACAGGACAGCTCGTGTCAGGCTGACTATCTGCACGGCGGCAACCTGACGTCAGGGGTGAGCAAACTAGCGAAATGATACAGCACAAGAAAGCCAGGCATCTACACCTCCCCATTCGCACGCTGAAGGTGAGATGGCATGACAAGGACAAGGTGATGCTTCATGCCGCGTTCCAGTTATTGATGGACTTCGTTGAGCAGGAACAGCCTGACAAGTACATTGACTGGGGCCATGACCCCAATCATCGCCAGGCATGGAAGGAGATATGTAGCCTCTACCGTTGGTGGACGACGACACGTCCGAGCCGACGCACTCCGCTGGCGGATAAGAAGCTTGTGAAACCACCCTTGCGATTTGAGAAGATTGCTGGGACGACGTTCAGTAGACTGATACCACCAGACAAGAAGAAATATGCGGCCTATTATGAGGCGCTTCATCGACACGCACGTTTGGAACAGAAGTGGCGGGAAGAGGATCAGCGCAACCTGCATCGTCTGGTCGAAATTCGCGAGTTCTTATGGACATGAACAAAGGCAGGGCTAACCATCGCCTCCAGCCTGACCGCGGCCCGCGAGCGGTTCTGGATGAACGTGAAAGGCCTCGGCGGGGCCGCAGCAGCTGAGGCATGTCGTTAGGTGTCTCTCCAGTCACCTGAGACACAAGGGAGCTATTCGGAAGGCCGCCGAATCGCATCACAATAAAAAGGGGGAACCTTATGGCCAGTGGGACCTATGACATTATCACGGTTGGGGGTGGCTTGGGCGGCGCAGCCCTGGCCAAAGCGATGGCTGAACACGGAGCACGAGTGCTGGTGCTGGAGCGCGAGAAGCAGTTCAAGGACCGTATCCGTGGTGAGAGCACGGCGTGGGGGGTCGCGGAAATGCAGGCGCTTGGCCTCTATGATCTCTTACGCACCACGTGCGCCCACGAGACCCCATGGTTTGGTGTCTATATAGGACCCGAGTTCGGGGAGCCACGCGATTTGATCGCGACTACGCCACAACGGCTCCCGGCTTTCACCTTTTACCACCCGGCAATGCAGGAGGTGCTTCTGCAAGCAGCCGCTGATGCGGGCGCAGAAGTTCGCCACGGGGCGAGCGTGCGGGATGTCAAGCCAGGGGGCGTGCCGACTGTCGTAGTTGAACAGGAAGGACGGGTTGAGGAAATCCAAGCGCGGCTGATCGTGGGTGCCGATGGCCGGGGTTCGGTGGTCCGCAAATGGGCGGGCTTTCCCGTCCACCAGGACCCAGAGCGGTTAGTCATCTCCGGCGTACTGTTTGAGGAGATGTTTACTCCTCGAGAGGATACTTCCTATTTCGTCATCAGCCCAGAC
>CAZUFQ010001008.1:0-1839 GCA_964618735.1 uncultured Enterobacteriaceae bacterium | reverse complement strand
CGCCGCTTAGCAATGAAGTCGCGGCATCTTTCGTTGCCTGGAGAGACTTCTTGCCCACAAACAGGTAATAAGCCCCGATGACACAGCCCGCGATGAACAGAAATATGAAAACCCGGCCCAGGGGCGTGAGCTTGGGGCCGTCGGTCGAACTCGTCATATCTGCCATGGGCTGTGGTCCTTGCTAGAAGAACGTCGAAATGTCCTTGAAAACATCCACGATATTCTGGGGAGTGCCTTCATACGTCTTGGCCTGCGTCGTGGTCGCTATCCGCCCAAGAATATCCTTCTTCGCATCCTTGCCGTAAGCGATGGTGAAGACGTGAATCTTGTGGGTTTCACCGTCAAACTGGATACGCTGCATCAATTCATTCAGGGGTAGCTGGCTATCCGTATCGGCGCCGTCCGTCAGCACCACCACGGAGAGAATATCGTCTCCCTCCCCTTCGTGAGTGCGGGAGAGCAAGTATTGGTATGCCGTGTCGACAGAGTCGTAGAGCGCAGTGCCGCCCTGCGCAAACAGTGAATCGATTGTCTGCACTAACTGGTCTCGACCAGTCTTAATGGGTACGTCCTGGCCCGCCCAGTTGCTTTTGTTATTGAATGGCAGCAGGGAGAGGTGGTCACTTTCGGAAAGCAGCTTCACCAGTTGCTTGGCGCCTTCGCGCGCATTTTGGATCTTCATGTCATCGTTCATGCTGCCCGACGTATCCAGGACCAGCACAATATTCGCGGCCTTCTTTTTCTGCCGCCACAAATTCAGAATGCTGTCGATCACTGGCACGGAAGGAACTTCCAGCGTCGTCTTCGGCTCCTTGGGATCGACCCCGTGTGCTTCGTCAATCGGCGATGCCAACGGCACGTCAACCGCGCCCGGCCGGAATCCATAGGTAATCGCTTTTTCCTGTTGCGGACGTTGCAGAAGGTATTGGATGTAAGTCTTGGCCGCTTCGCGGTGTTCTGGGGTAACCCAGTCGCGCTCCACGATGCCGACAGGATGATCACTCCAGAAGGTCCCTTCCTTGGGATAGATCGCGACCACGGGGAACGGAAGACCGCGCTGCGAGTAAGATTCGATCACCATGTTCTCGTAAAGCACCGCCGCGGAGAGGAACTGCGGTCCAGTCGAAAACATCTGGCGTCCAAAGAATCCGGTGGAACTTCCATAGTGAACGACTGACTTCTCAATCCCGGACAGGAAGTCGGCAGTATGCGGCTTGTTCACGTCCGCCACGGTCAGTCCAGCGGTCTTCCCCGATGCCGCATAAACCTCTGCGAAGAGAGAAATCAGGCCGCTGTTGCTGAACTGGGGATTAGTATGTCCGAACTTGAATCGCCCCCACTGCGGGTAGCCATATGCCTCCCAGCCTTTCTGGTTGCGCGCCAAGGCCAGAACATCTGACCAGCCAATCGGCTTTTTACCCCAACCCAGCGCTTCCGCCATCGGTTTCCACATCGCGATAATGACTGGCGACAGCACAAGGTTGTCGGTAGATGCGATCAGGTCCTTGCCGAACCTGCTTTGCGATTGCGCGTTTCCAAGACGGATGAACGCCGCTGATGCCGGACTGATAATGTGAGGCTGCCGCCGGCCCTCCATCACCTCGTCGATGGCTTCGCCGGATCCCATCGGAATGGCACGCACATAGATCCGCTTGCCACTGCTGCTGCGGTGGCCAGCCAGGTTGAAGGCTTCCGTGACTTCGTTAATCCACTTCTCCTTCTCAGACCCGTAGGTAAAGACCAGTTCAAGCTTGTCCGCCGAAGGAGATGAACTGGAGCCGTAATCTGATTGAGTCCTTGATTTGCATCCGCTGAGGAGAACTAGAAGAAAAACACACA
>CAZUFQ010001007.1:0-1839 GCA_964618735.1 uncultured Enterobacteriaceae bacterium | reverse complement strand
AGACAAAAGGTGTTGTCTTGGGAAGGGAAGTGGGATGAAATAGTGGTAAATCTGGTGGTAACGTCAATGAAAACCATTACTTGTACTTTGTTAGAGCTGATCGGAAGCGTTAATGCTTTTACGGAAGATGACCGCGAAGTCGCGGTGGTCGTAGCCCATCTCGTCAATAGTGGTCGCGTGCGTCTGTGCGGTAACTTTGCTGGCGCGAAAATAAAGTTGTCACCTGAGAGTTCAGCTCCTGCGCAGGCTTCGTAGAGCCACGAGACGTAATCGATTATTTGGTTAGGCTCATAATGGTCTGCCGTTCATAGACGGCATCCCGTAACCTATGAGACATCTTTTGACAGCTTCATGGTGATATGAGACGTCCCTTGACAGCCTCCAGGCGATCGGTGGAAATGCGGTCATGCATATTGTTGCCGATCTCCACATTCATTCGCGTTTCAGTTACGCCTGTAGTCGTGAAATGGAAGCCGAGCGCCTTGCCTGGTGGGCAAAGCGAAAAGGCATTACTCTCCTTGGGACAGGCGATTTTACCCACCCGATTTATTTGACCTACCTGAAGCAGCATCTCGAACCTGCGGAAGACGGGCTCTTTCGTCTGCGTGCAGGTGAACGAGACGTGCGCTTCATGCTGACAGTCGAGATCACGAACATCTTTCGCCAAGCCGGGCGACTGCGCAAAACTCATACGCTCATTTTTGCGCCCAATTTTGCAGTAGTTGCACGTGTGAATAAGCAACTTGCACGACAGGGCAACCTGGCAATCGATGGGAGACCGACGCTGAAATGCTCGGCCCGCGAGCTGTTGCAGCTCGTCAAAGAGATTGCGCCAGAATGTGAAGTCGTTCCGGCGCATGTGTGGACGCCGTGGTTCTCGGTCTTAGGCTCACTCTCCGGGTTTGATTCATTGGCGGAATGTTATGGAGACGATGTCCGGCACATCCGCGCCGTTGAGACAGGATTGTCGTCTGATCCTGCCATGAACTGGCGGTTGTCTACACTCGATAATGTTGCGCTCATTTCCAATTCCGATGCGCACTCACCGAGAAAATTAGCGCGAGAAGCCAACGTGCTCGATTGCGAGTTGAGTTACGCTGGAGTCATACAAGCATTGATGGGCCATGATCCACGACGTTTTCTTTATACGCTGGAATTTTTTCCCGAAGAAGGAAAGTATCATCTCGATGGTCACCGACAGTGTCAGGTGCGCTGCTCACCCGCAGAAACACGGCTGACAAACGGACTCTGTCCAGTCTGTGGAAAAAAGATGACGATTGGCGTGGCGCATCGAGTCGATGCGTTAGCGGATCGCGCCCAAGGATACACTCCGGCAAACGCAATCCCGGCGAAACATTTGTTGCCACTGGAGGAAATTGTTGCCACAGTTTTAGGGCAAAAACCCAACACTAAGAAGGTCAATGCGGCGTATGATCAGCTCCTGACGCAGTATGGCTCGGAGCTCGATATTGTACTCAACCGTGCAGAGGAAGAGTTAGCCGAGCATGTTCCTGCACGTTTGCTCGCCGCTATTCTGCAAGTGCGTCGCGGCGAAGTGCGTATCACTCCTGGATATGATGGCGAGTACGGGAAAATTGAATTGTCGTCATAAGCCGCAGTGGCAGTTCACCCACCAACCTCAACTGAAGACCTTATCCTCCGCTTCCAGGCGATTTCCTCGCCTTGCAGGGGTTTTGAGAGGTAAGTTTTTTACTGAAAGAAGAGCAAAGTCGTCATGCCCGCGAAAGCGGGAATCCAGGTTTTCCTTTACGAAGGGTTCCTTCTCTTTACCCCTCACCCTCTCCCCCAAGGGGCGAGGGGATTTTCGGGGGAATGACG
>CAZUFQ010001006.1:0-1866 GCA_964618735.1 uncultured Enterobacteriaceae bacterium | reverse complement strand
GTCAAGGAAGGATCATGTCGCCTTCAAGCTTTTACACACCTTCTGATTGTAGCTCGGCAGCTTCTGCGTCAGGCACTGGGTCAGCTCGGCTTGGAAGGTTGCATCGTCGGTGCTCATGACGCAGCCTCCTCACCGCGGCGGCGTCGCGGCTTCACTAAACGCGCCTCGTTGAAGCGGTCCAGGTCCGCCAGGCGGAAGACAACGCGGCCCTCCGTCACCTCGACAAAGGGAATCTGGCGGTCGTGTTTCAACCGCTTGAGTGTACGGACTGAAATGCCCAGGTAGTTAGCCGCAGCACCGTATCCCAGATTCCCGATTGGCTGGTCTTGGCTACGGCGCTGCTGACGGTTTGCCTGTGTGGCGGGTAAAGACATGCGTATCTCCTGACTGCGCATTTTGGGGACAGGCTATGCGCTCTAAGTGTCAGGTGGATCGTACAACATGCGCTCTGCCGACGGAATGAGAGTCGCGACGCATACATTCCTTAGCAAGACCTAAGGAATGTGGTTACTACGTTTCTTAGTTTCTACCGTTCAACGCGTCTCGTATTTCTTTCTCAATCTGATAAACATTCTCAGTTTCCACTTCTTCGCCCGTTCCGCCAAGAACAGCCGCCGCCGTCAAACCACTCCGCCTCAGTCGCCACCACAAAATGTTCCTCTCGAATTTCTTGCCTAAATACTTCGGTGGGGGCTGGCCGCCGTAGGCCGCAATCTGAAGAGCACCAAAAGTGGCATTGTCCATCTTGGCCACACAACTCCGCAGTTGCTGGAGAGTTACCCGAGGACCGATCTCCACCACAAACCGACGCGCGAACCCATTGCGAATGCGGTTCGCCCGACGGCGATACGCAGCGATTTTCTCGGAAAGATCCTCCTCCGATGATTGCATAACCTCCGTAGGGGGTTCGCCAGATGCCACCGCTAGAGCGGATGCTTGCTCTATCCAATCGGCTGTATAGTCTTTTCCCTCCCGCAAGCCATCGTTCAACCAACCGAGATACTCGTTCTCCACAATAAGCCTCTCCACCAGCTCAGTCAGCTCATCAATAAACTCGGGATTATCGTCTATACCTACCGAAGGACCTGAGGACACCGGCAACTCTATGAAGGCATAAGGATCTACAAAACAGCAGCGGCGCACGAATAGGCGTCCATCATCCCCCCATGGCATGCCGATATGCTTATCGGCTAGCCTACGGCAGTCGCTGTTCAGTCGCCCCTGCAATTTGGCTATAATGGTCTCGACGTTCCACTTTTGAGAGAGCCGCGGCAGCAACTTCGTTGGGCTTCCCACCAGTATAGTCCAGGCTTTCTTGTGCTCATTGATGGCTTGTTCTCGGTCTTGTTCTGCGCGTGCCTGTCGCTGCTTCAGCCAGGCTTCATACTGTGCATCAGCTTTGCGCGCTGCCTCCTGAGGGTCGCGGATGTCACGGGCGGCAATCGGGTTGATTGCCAGCGACTCGCGAATCGACTGGACGTTAGCGGCAAACTCTTCCTGGTACCTGTACTTGGCTCTCTCACCAACGAGAATCGCTTCTCGGTGACAAGCATCCACAGACTGCGCCATGATAGCGCCTCCCGGTTCTATCCCGGTTGTTCTCACCGAGACACACAGAGGGGCGGGCGGGGAACCGGGATGGACCCGCCCTACGGCGCTGCAGGCACCGCCCTCTGTGGTCGACATCCTTCGGAACGGGGGTGCCGATCACCCTCAGGTTTCACTGCCGATTTTGATGCCGATCGCTTATGAACTTCCTGGCACTTTATTGCCCTTCCTGCCTGAAAATCCTTCCAGCGCACACGATGGAGGAGACAGGCTAGAAGCTCATTACCAGTGCCGATTTACCGCTTGGATAAACGATGC
>CAZUFQ010001005.1:0-2001 GCA_964618735.1 uncultured Enterobacteriaceae bacterium | reverse complement strand
TACTTAAATCGTCGCCAATCACATCAGACAGCACAAAACTGATGAGGGGTGCGGGAAAGACCCATCGAGCCAATCCTCCGCCTTTGATGCGCGAAAGATGCTTCCGTACAGTATTGATAGCGTAAATATCAGCTCCGCAGTCAATCAGTTGCCGGTTGACCTCCAGTTTATCCTGAAGCGAAAGTCCAGGAGCCGGACTGACGAGCAGGCTAGAAGCCCCGCCTGTGAGACAAAACAACACGAGGTCACTATCGTTTTTCTTTCGGAGAAGGGCTGCCATGTGTTCGGGGCCAACAAGACTCCCAGAACCGGGTAACGGGTGTTCCCCATACCAAATCGGAATGCGTTGGAGACTCACGTTTTGGCCATGAGGGACAATAACCGCACCGCCTGCGATGCGCTCCTTGAGCACGGTTTCTAATCCGTGGGCGAAGTAGCCAGCTCCTTTTCCAGCCCCAAGCACGAAGACCCGCTCTGGCAGAGGAAAAATATATTCTCGTTCTTGGACACGAACGCACAGCCGTTCATGATCGAGCTGAACAACTTGCTGGATGAGTGTATTAGGATCAACTGCAGCGATAGCAGCGGCAAAAAAAGTGGAGAGAGAAGAACGGGCTGCTGCTTCCAGAGGCACGCAGTTCAGCTTTCTGCCGATGCCGTAGCAACCATTTGTGAGGAAAAATCGAGAAGGGGGGAGTCGCCTATAGGCGGCTCCCATTAAGAGGATCCCTCAACATGTTGTGTAGTTCAAACCTGAAGCATTCCTACTGCTAATAAGTTTCATCATCAAGATCGACGAGGCTGGTGCGCCTGTGCCCACGGTCCTCATCGCCGCGTCGGTGGAGCTTCGCTTCCTTTTCTAGTTCACCCTGACAAGAGACACATAGCCGAGTAAAGGGTAACGCCTCAAGACGCTCTGGAGCAATTTCTTCTTCGCAACTATCACAGATTCCATAAGAACCTGCATCAATGCGTTCTAACGCATCTTCTATGGCGTGAAGCTTGTCTCGGTCACGGTCGCTGAGAATGAGATTGATTTCTCGCGATCGCTCCTCACTGGCAAGGTCGTAGGTGTCCATCCCTTCATCGAGGTTGCCCTCCTTGCCTTCCCTGAACTCTTCGTCCAGCTGTCGGTGAATCTGCTGCTTTTGCGCGAGGAGGGCGTCGCGAGCTTTTTTTAGAAACGCCTTTCTCATGTCTGTATCCTCGTGAGTCTCAAAAGGAGCTTACATTAGAGAGGAAGCGGGGCACTGTCAACAGGGCGAGTTTTTCTCTGTTCTTTTGGATCAATCAAGGAAGCACGCAAGTCGTAGCCAGCAACGCCGGTGATCTGCACCGGAATGATTTCTCCAGCCTCTGCCTGGACACGAGTGAGTAAAACGACGCCGTCGATATCAGGCGCCTGCGCGCGCGTGCGCCCTTGCGGCTGTCCCTGATCATTCGGGCCAATGACCAATACCTCTTGACGGCTGCCCACCAGAGAGAGATGCTTTTTCCGCACCACGCGAGCTTGTCGCTCCATAAGGCGTCGCCACCGCTCCGCTTTAATCTCTTCAGGAACTTGGTCCGGCATGGTCCCGGCCGTAGTGCCCTCTTCTTGTGAATATCGAAAGACTCCTACATGATCGATTTCTACCTCTGAAACAAAATCAATGAGTTGTTGAAAGTCTTCTTCCTGCTCGCCAGGGAAACCCACGATAAAGGAGGTGCGAAGAACAACCCCAGGAATATACGACCGCACCCGGTCCAACAAACGTCGGATGCCGTCGCCGCTTTTTTCTCGTCGCATCGCACGCAGCATTTTGTTGCTGATATGTTGCAACGGCATATCAATATAAGAGCACATCTTCTCTTCTTCTGCTATACAACGGAGCAAGGGCTCATCTAGATAATTGGGATAACAGTAAAGCCGACGGATCCATTCAACCACGTTAACTTTGCCGAGCCCGCGCAGTAGTCCTACTAGTGTTGTGCCGTCTCTTCGTTCTCGACCATAAGCAG
>CAZUFQ010001004.1:0-2005 GCA_964618735.1 uncultured Enterobacteriaceae bacterium | reverse complement strand
AGATAACTCAACCACCAATCCCGCCGGCGCCCCTTGATTCTCGCGAACCACCGGCAGGCCGGATACAGGGCCACGACGATCAGCGTCCACACTATGTAGACGACCCAGAGGTCGTAGCCGAATCCTTCCGGAAACAGGTCTCGTGGGCCACCCATCGAGGGCACGGGATGAAAGATAAAGGCCAATGAGGCGCGCCCGTACCGAACCCACGACAGGAATGCCGCGCCGAAGTGGGCGGCGTAGAAATGGATGACGAAGTAGAACAGTGGTACGCGCCCGAACACGACTAAGGGATTGGATGGCTTTAACCAAGCTCGATCAAAGCAGGCCAAGGCAAGCAAGGCGGGACCTAGCGTCATCAGTAGAAATGCCAGCGAGGGGGGATACTTAGACGTGTTTAGAAACGAGAGCAACGTGTACATCGCTGACTTCTGTGTCGACCATGGCACCGGATCGCCGTACGTGTTCAGCGCCCGGATGACTACAAACACCAGAATGGACGCAGCCCCAATGGTCCCGAAGATGCGCCGTCTCGCTAGCGGTTCCATCAAGAAAACGCGGCCGAAGCAGAAACCGAGCGCCATAACTGCAACCCAAGGGATGAAGGGATAAGCCACCATCACAGTAGCCCCGGCCAGCCGGAACACGCCCGGCTCGTGGAGCAGATTCCACACACCCGCAGCAGAGCCAAATTGAGATGCCATCACATTGTCGAGACAGTTGTGCAACGCGATAACGGCAAGGCTCAGGACGGCCAGCGCCTGAACCGGCAACCAAACCAGCACCGCCATTCCAATCATGCAGGCGCCAAGCACCCAGAGCACCAGGAGGAGAACTGGGTAGTGCTGGGAATAATCAAAGTCATACGCCAGGCGCATCACTGTCAGCTCCAGTAGCACGAGCCACAAACCGCGAGTCAACAAAAACGTCGACAGCTGTTTCCTGGTCCGACCGTGTTGCCACCACAGAAACGCGCCGATTCCGGCGGAGAACATAAATACCGGGGCACAGAAATGCGTAACCCAGCGTGTCAGGAAAAGAACCGGTGTAGTTCTCGCGAGATCGGTCGGAGAATAAGACATCGCCGCACGATGAAAAAAGTCCCGCACATGGTCCAATGCCATCAGGATCATGACGGCTCCTCGCGCCGCGTCGATCGCAACAACGCGACCTGCCGGCTCTCTGGTCGTTTCCATCAGTGTTCTCATCTTAGCGGACCGAGTTTCTTACCGAATCACCCACAGAAAAAACTGCTAAGCTGACGCTGGACAATGGTAACACTGAAACTAATCCTTTGTGCGCCAAGGTCTGTCTGAAGATTTTCCTGCAGGCAATCCATCAGATCGGTCCTACCTCAAACAATATTTTGTGTATAAACTTACCCTGTAGTTCGAGAGGGAGCAAAACTACGATCTATCTTTCAGGATGCATTCTGGCTTGAGACATCAGGCACGAACGGTGGACGCTTCCCAAACGGATGGGATTGCTTCTAGAAAGGAGATTCATTATGGATAAATATGAGTTCCTATACCGGGCTGGTTTCACGGTTGGCTTGGCCGGTGCTCTTTGCTGTTCGAATCCCGGAGCGGAGGCAGCGACTCTTCAGGTAGGTGCCGACAAGCCTTACAAAGCACCGTGTGCGGCGATCGCAGTCGCTGCCCCTGGAGACATCATTGAGATTGACGCGGGCCTGTACAGCGGCGACGTCTGCGCCTGGTCCACCGATAGCCTGACACTCCGGGGAGTGAACAGCCAGGCGCGAGCCCATATCGATGCCGACCACAAGGACGCCCAAGGAAAAGGTATTTGGGTTCCCCACGGCAGCAACACCGTAGTCGAAAACATTGAGTTCTCGGGAGCCAAGGTCCGCGACCACAATGGCGCCGGGATTCGTGCTGACGGGAAGAATCTCACGGTGCGCAACTGCTTCTTCCACGACAACGAGGAAGGTATCCTCGAGAGCAACATCGCCGGTAGCAACATCTTGATCGAGTTCACAGAGTTC
>CAZUFQ010001003.1:0-2044 GCA_964618735.1 uncultured Enterobacteriaceae bacterium | reverse complement strand
CGCTGGATGGGAAGCCGGTGTGGATGACTACATGACCAAGCCCTTCGATGCGCAGGAACTCCATGCAAGGCTCCGAGCAGCCGAACGAATCGTGAAGCTTCAGGATGAATTGATTATTGCTCGTGAAACTCAACGTCAACTGGCGACGCATGATGCACTCACCAATACCCTGAATCGCCGAGCCGTGCTGGAAAGATTGAAAGAAGAGCTAGTGCGCGCGCAACGAGGCGGATCCTCTGTCGGGGTAATCATGGCGGACCTCGATCACTTCAAAAAGATTAATGATACGCACGGCCACCCGGTCGGAGACGTAGTGCTGTGCGAAGCGGCTCACCGGATGAAGGCTGGGCTCCGTCCCTACGATATCCTTGGTCGCTATGGCGGGGAGGAATTTTTACTGGTACTGCCGGGATGCGGAACACCGGAAGCGGCGATCGTTGCTGAGCGCTTGCGAGCGCTTCTCGCAGATCTTCCATTAACTTTACGAGAGAAACAGCTTCGTATCACTGGTAGTTTTGGCGTAGCGTCTTCAAAAGACCTTACCGAAGACATCGAGGCAGTGATCTGGGCGGCTGATGCTGCGCTCTATCGCGCAAAGCACGAAGGGCGCAATCGTGTAGTCTCTTGGTCCGGCAGTACAGTTCAGCCTGATAGTTCTCCTACTTCAGTACCGATGTAGCATTCTTTTTTCTAGCTTTTTATTGGCGGCAGCGTCATTTTTCGATAGACGAGGGGGTTGGGCAGGCCCTCATCACGTAAATAATCCATCCCCAATCGCTGCGGCAATAGCTTCTTGACTCATTCCAAGTAAGTCCGCATACACCTCAAAATTGTGCTCTCCAAATAAAGGAGCCGGTCGGTACGGTTCAAGCGCAACCCCGCTGAAGGCGGCTGGAAAACGGTCGATCTGATGATGGCCCAGCAGAGGGTTATCCATTTCTTCCAGCCATTGGCGCGCGGCGAGTTGCTCATCGCGCTCGGTCATGTCACGCATATTTTGTACTTTGCCTGCCGGGATTCCTGCAGACTGTAACATCCGCATCGCCTGTTCCGCATCGTGTTGGGCCGCCCATTGACTGATCGTTTCGTCTATCTCGATGCGATGAGAGCGGCGACCGTCCACTGTGGCTAGCCGAGCGTTATACGCGAGATCATAGGTTCCAATTGTTGTACACAGATGGTTCCATTCCTGATCGTTCCTGGCGGTAAGCGCTAGCCATTCCTCGTTGCGACAGCGATAGACGTTGTTGGGAACGTAGTCGTCGAATGCATCTTGGTTACCCCGTGGAACGGTTTCCTGATCGTTATTCAGAAAGTCCACGTAGGCTGGTCCGACCAAGTACGCTCCGACTTCAAGTTGTGAAAGGTCAATACGTTGTCCAGCCCCTGTCTCTCGGCGTGCGATGAGGGCTTCGAGTATGGCAAGCGCCCCAGCAAGTCCACTGACATGATCAGTGAGAGCAAACCCCATCCCCACATCTTTTCGATCTGGAGGATTTGTCAGAGCGGTCAGGCCGCATAAGGCGTGAATCGTCGGGGCGTAGGTGACGAAATCCTTCCACGGTCCATCTTGCCCGGCGCCAGACATGCTGAGATAAATAATGCGTTTGTTCCATTCGCGCGCTACACCGTAACCGATGCCCCATCGATCTAGGACGCCAAGACTGAAGTTATCAACCACGACATCTGCCTGTTCGACAATTCGACGGAACGTTGCCTCGGCGTCAGGGTGTTTCATGTTAAGGGCAACGCTGCGTTTGCCGCGATTCCACAGCGCAAAATAGGGGTGCGCGTTCCCGTTGACCGTCTGTGAGCGGCTTTCCGTCTGAATTTTGATGACGTCAGCGCCAAGATCGGCGAGGATGCGCGTACAATAGGGTCCAGCCAACACCCACGTGAAGTCCAGCACCCGGACGCCCGCAAGCGGTTTGCGCGCCGTAGAAAGGCTTAGTTGTTTTGGCGCTGGCCGACGCCAGCGGTGCAGGAGGGACTCGACAGGGGTTGGTGCCCAAAGAGGCGGTTTAGGCGCCGGGGCTGGTGTCAC
>CAZUFQ010001002.1:0-2121 GCA_964618735.1 uncultured Enterobacteriaceae bacterium | reverse complement strand
CATTGGGGCGGGCGCCAAAGAAGAGGAAACTCCCTGCCATCACCCAAAAGGCCGGCGATCGGCTCGCCAACGCAAGAGCAGAAAGGGGCGCCAGAGGACGGTTTTCGGTGCTGGGGTCGGCGCCTTCGGTCGAAGCTCGCCAGCCATACGGTTTGAGGTTCATGTCTGCTGGCCGATCGCGCATCAAAGCCAGCACCAGCATAAATATGAGCGCGGCGGCCCCTGCAACGATCATCACCGCGCTTCTCCATCCTGCGCTCTCTACGACGCGGGCCAGCACCGGAAGGAAAACTAATTGACCAGTGGCGTTAGCGGCGGCGAGGACGCCAAGGATGAGACCTCGGTGTTCTTCGAACCAGCGATTCGCGATGACAGCAGCGAGCACCATGGAGGTCACACCGGTTCCCGCGCCGACACATACGCCCCATAGGAGCGTCAGATGCCACTGCGCGTGCATGTACGTCGTCAGGGCAACCGAGCAAGAGAGAAGCGCTAGCGCGCCCAGAATGAGTCGACGCAACCCCCAGCGATCCATGAGAGAAGCGGCAAACGGCCCGATAAGTCCGAAAAGGGCGATGTTAATCGCCACGGCAAAAGAAATGGCCGCACGCGTCCATCCGAACTCCGACTCAAGCGGCACCATAAGCACGCCAGGTGTGGCGCGCACGCCGGCCGTAACTAGAAGGATCAGGAACGTTACTGCTGCAATCACCCAGGCGTAATGAAAACCAAGGAACCGAGATTGTTTCGGCAAGGGGTCTCCCTTCCAGCACTGTCCGTGCGAGACAAAGAATTGATAGCCCTATAATGAGTGTAATTGCACGTATGTCAAGACAGTTCAAGATATTTGGGTCCTTGAGGCCTTTCTTTTAGGGCGCGTCTCTCTAATTTGCCTGAATAATTATGGTATTCTTACTATCTAAATCGAAGGGTAGGAGACTAGTGCTTTGTCAATCCCTAAACTTTAGGGCTTCCGCACCTGAGGATGGCGCTCCCAGGCAGAGCCTGGGAGCGAGATTGCAGAAGTTAAGCTGCTTTGCAAGAAGCTATCGCAGGTTCGCAGGAAGTTATCACAGGTTGTTCTGCGGTTTGCGTCACGACCGTCACCTGGGCCGCCCGCCGCTTGCTATTCCACGAATCGACAATTCCAGTCAGAACCGCAACTGCAAGAATTGCTATC
Organism: uncultured Enterobacteriaceae bacterium; assembly: GCA_964618735.1. Lineage (GTDB taxonomy): Bacteria > Desulfobacterota > Binatia > Bin18 > Bin18 > SYOC01. The sequence goes on along the minus strand of CAZUFQ010001002.1, from coordinate 941 downwards.
GCCAGGCCGATTCCGACTTCCGCAGAGTACGGTCCGAACGCCCCGGTAAGGTCAAGAACATTAAGCGGCTGCCCATGATCGAAATTGAATACCACGAGTGCTTGGGTCAACATTGTTGATCTCCTTTCGAGATAGCGACAAACCTTTACGGAACGAAACTGACAAGTATGGCTTTGCTTAGAACACTTGGTAGGACTGCGCCGCCTGATACAAAGAAAAGACTACAGCTCCCCAGAGCGATACCGTCACCGAGACAAGGGCTGCTGCGGATAACCGCTCCACGCTCGTCGTTTCTTTGCTGCGCTCCGATGATTGAGTTTGAGGCGTTCGACGGAAAGGAATGGGATGTGGAGGAATCCAAAGTGTCCTAGGCTGCTCCCCTGTCACAAATGCCTGCGCCATAGTATTTTGCACGATCCACCTCCCGAGAGAAAATTTTTATTGATACGCTACGTATCGTAATTGAGAGCAAAGCACATGCCAGGAATGAGACGGCGCTTTCTCAAGGCTACTCTGCGCGGCGCTCTTCTCTCTCTTTTTTACTTTCTGCTGCGGCAGGCCTGTTTTTTCGCGGCATTGCGCGCAACTCTTACGCGCCTGGGCTTTCTTCGCAGGCGTGTGGCTGTGGGGCCACATTTCTTTGGCCGCCACGGGCTGTCATAAAAGACGACTTCTGCACTATATAAAATACGACACGCTGCGTAATGTCGTGCTGTCTGGGATACAAGCCTGAGCACCAAACCGTTTCTTCAATAAGCTTCAGAAAATTTCCGTCTACATCGTAGACTCCGCCAATAATGAGGGCGGCGCGTCACTGACAAAAATCGATTCCTGCACGGAAAAGCGGTGGTCGCCGCGACCTAGTCTACGATGACCGCTTGCCAGGTCTCCCCTACAGCACTCATATACAGCTGCTATCACTGATGTTAGAGTCTGGCGGA
>CAZUFQ010001001.1:0-2121 GCA_964618735.1 uncultured Enterobacteriaceae bacterium | reverse complement strand
GGTGGGCGAGGGCGCGAGCAAGCCGAGTTTCTCAGGGAGAAACTAATTGGTTTTTGAAGGAGTGGAGGAGAAGAGGAATGTCATCGAAGGATGAATACCCAGAAGATGCGGTCCAGGCTTGTTTCTCCGCCCTACTAGAGATTTTTACTTATTTGAAATCCTATCGAGATTTTATTGTCCTGATCGGTGGTTGGGTTCCTTTTTTCCTCACTGAGGGAAAGACCGAAGAGCCCCACATTGGTTCTCTCGATATTGATCTTGCTATTGACACGAAGAAAACTCCTGAGACTGAGTATACAACTCTCCTCGAGCAGCTGGAGTCACGGGGTTATGTGCCTGCACGAGACAGAAGAGGAAAGATTGTTCCGGCTCGCTACGAGAAGATATTGCGCTTTGCTGAAGGACGTTCCTACCCGATTCAAGTAGATTTTTTGGCTCCTGAGTATGGGGGAACGAAGAAGCAACATCGTCATCAGCGTGTCCAGGATCTTCTTGCCCACAAGGCGAGAGGAAGTGATCTCGTCTTCGACCACTTTGTTGAAATAGAAATTGCTGGACAGCTTCCTAATGAAGTGCAACGTCGAGAGAAAATCAAGGTTGCAGATGCAGCGTCGTGCTTAGTAATGAAGGCCATTACTTTTGGCAACAGAAGATCAGAAAAGGATGCCTATGATCTCTATGTACTCTGCGATGCTTTAGGGACCGGGGCTATCATCGAAGAGGTATCTCCACTTAGACGAAACAAATTGGTGAAGGAGGCTCTGGCGGTCTTACGTAAAGAGTTTGATTCTCCCAATGCTCTCGGGCCAGTTTCAGTGGCCGATTTCTATAAGGCTGGTGGAGAAGATAGGGAACGACTGAAGCGAAGGGCGTTCGAGCTTTTTCTTACTATTGTTTCTGGAGTTGAAAAGAAATAATTGCTCGGTTATTCCTTCCGATTAGGAAATAAAGAAAGCTTCTACCCTTCACCCCGCAGCACTTCCAACGGCGGGCGATTCGCCACGCCGCGATTCCCAAGCAGACCGGTTGCAATTGTCACTCCCGAGACGATGAGAAACGCTAACACGAGTGGTGTTGCCGCCGGGGCAAAGACGGTCTCGAACAACCAGCGTGACAAAGCCCAACTGGCAAGAATCGCGAGCAGGACGCCGCTGAGCGCCGCGATACTGCCTACGAGCAGATACTCCACGACGAGAATCTGGCGAATCTGTGCGCGTGAGGCCCCTAACGTACGCAGCAACACGCTTTCCTGTATCCGTTGAGAACGGCTCGTTGTGACCGCATTTGCGAGGACGAGCAACCCAGCGATGATGCTGAACAACGCCATGAACCGGAGCGCGAACGTGATGCGGCTCAGGATCATGTCTAAAGTGTGCAACACCGAAGTCAGGTCAATAGCTGATACATTCGGAAACTGCTGGACAACAGCGCGTTGCACGGCGGCGGACACTGCGTTCGACGGCGTTCTTGTCACTAATAGATAGGTTTGCGGCGCTGCCTCGAGAACGCCGACCGGAAAAACTACGAAGAAATTGGGTTTGATTTGCTGCCAATCGACTTTGCGAATGCTCCTCACTGTCGTTGTGAAAGGCACGCCTTGGATATCGAAGACCAGTGTATCTCCCACCGTGACGCCAAGCGCGCGGGCGACTTCCTCTTCCAACGAAATCGCCGGCGCGCTGTTAGCGGGTTCGGGTGCGCCTTGCCAGTTGCCGGCGACCAAGGTTTCGGTATCGATCAGGTGATCCCGATATGTAGCACGGTACTCATGCTGCAGCGCCCAATCTGGAATTGCCTGGCCTGCGTCGTTGCGCAGCTCCTCTACGCTTCGGCCTTTGACCGACGCCAAGCGCATGGTCACCAGCGGTGCTTCTTGCGGAACTGGGAGAGAAAAAGAGTGGACAAGGTTGATAACCGCTTCCCGTTGATCCGTTTGAATGTCGAAGAGAATGAGATTGGACTGGTTTGTCTCGCTTCTGCGGGAGACTTGCTGGATCAAGCCCTGTTGGACGAGTTGCAAGGTCATGAGCAGAAACGCGCCGAGGCCAAGGGCGAGCATAAGCATAAGCGTTTGATTGCGTGGTCGATGTAAATTGGCGAGTCCTTGACGCCACACATACG
>CAZUFQ010001000.1:0-2160 GCA_964618735.1 uncultured Enterobacteriaceae bacterium | reverse complement strand
TGCAACCGGTGATCGACGCCTTTCGCCAGCGCAAGATTTTAGTGGGCCGCCAGTTCCCCTCGATGAAAAACTGGTTGCGCATATCAATCGGAAAACCGGAAGAGATGGAGGCGTTTGTTGTTGGTCTTCGCGCCATCGCGCCTGTTACAGCAAAGAAAGCGGCGTAGCGAATTGAGACGTCGAGAGATACACATCACAATTTGTGCAGTATGCGATAGGCCTAGAAAGTGGTGGGCATGGTGGGCGACAGTGGCGGTTCGTGCTCGCTGCACTGCCGCTACTGTCAGCTCTGTTTGATGGAAAAAGGCTGTTGCAAGAGAGAGATGTGAAACAGATTAAGAGAGTCTTGCGCTCTATACTAACATTGCTCCATGATATCCTTACGAACATCAGAAGCATCAACCTTGGACCAAGGCACACGCGATTCTAGCAATAATGTTCCTAAGTAGGCTGTAGGATCGAAGAAAAATGGCTCTCCAGAAACAACATCTCTAGCGACGTACCAAAAGCGGCTGTTCTCGCTGTCGGATACCCGCATGAGGCGTGCAACTCTCTCTCGAACTGGGATAATCATCACTCTAATCCCGTTTTCTCCTGACTTCTCTTCCAGCGGGAACGGATCTGCTTTTTTCACCGGCGATAGTAACCGTAAGATAGCAAGCGCTGTAAAGAAAGCCATATCGGACGACTTGTCACCGGTAACAGACATCCAAATTAGTTTTGCAGCAGACTGTTTCCAGAACTTTCAAGCAATCATGCAGTAGTCGTAGCGGAAACTGTCTGTCACAGTTTGAATTTCGTTCCGACTCGCCAACCATCGCGGGAAAAACTGAACTGCGAAGTATGCGCCTTCTCTCACGATCCACACGCCACCAAGCCACTCAATCTTACCGTTCGGGTTGCTGAGTTGCTCCCAGCCGGTTACTTCCATGGGACAAAACTCGAAATATACATTTGTGAGTGACGCTGCGCCGCAAGGTCTATTAGTCGCCAGATCGAGCGTCTCAACGTTGTCACTCATGTCGCCAGCAAGAATCCCATGGTTCCACCTCTGCGAATTTGCAGCAGGCAGCCAACTCATTATGGGTGTGTCTAGCAGAATGTGGCTCGCCTCCTTCAAGTGAAAAGAGGACCGCTGCCCTGACACGCTATTGGATAAATCCATCGTCAGTGTATCCAACTGCTCAAAACGCGTAGGACGCACGTGTTTGGTCCGACGAAGGACTTCGATCATCTGGTCGCGTGCCCTGTAGGAATAGAGTGTAACCTCAAGAGGGCGGGCTAAGCTCAAGCTCCCAGCATCCTTAGCTTGATAGGTGAGCGGAAGAGAAATGAAGCGCTCGTACCATGCATCCTGCGAAGGGTCAGGAAATATTTCCTCGGTAGACGCGTTAACTAGCGGTGGAGCACCGTACATTGGCCATTGTACTTGAATTGGATCACAGGCGAAAAAGCTTTTAAGGTTACCATAATCGACCGTGGGGTCCGCCGCTATTAGACAGGCGACCTGAGCCTGAATCCGTTTGCTTTGGGAAAATATTGGACGAGCCTTCGACAGATCTAGTAGGTCTCCATGCTGTAGAGAATTCTCTGACTGATATTCTGGGACGTCGAAGACGTACAAGAATCCCGGCCCAGCATCCCATTTGTAATATTCTGTCCAAGATTCGGTGTATATTACATCCTGCGCCGGATCCTTAGCCCCTGGCGGACCGAGCGTGTTATCAGCTTTAACAGGTCGCGTTGCATGTAACGCGAACCAAAGCGCTACATGCAGAGACCGCGTGACGTCCAAAAAACGAGACCCAGGCCCATAGTGCTGCGCTATAGCCTCAACCCACATGGCTTCCTTTTCCGAGAACGTTAACAAATTGCTATCCCAAGGGTGAGGTTCTTCATTCTCTGTTACCAATAGGTCTTTCGCTATTCGCATAGCATAGTAATGCCAAGTTGATTTACTCCGGATTTGCCCCCGTAACCCACTGGGGAGCATCTTGTCGTAATTCTTTGTTTGTCCCCGGAACACCCGGACATGACCCGGCGGTGGAGAAGCCAGCTTCGCAATCTCTCGAAGCAATTCCGTATACGTGTCAATCATATGGTTGATTCATATTTGCGTCGGTAGCCATTAAACAAAATAAGAGAATAAATAAGCACGGT
>CAZUFQ010000999.1:0-2170 GCA_964618735.1 uncultured Enterobacteriaceae bacterium | reverse complement strand
AAGAATCGCTGTGGCAGGCGTGTGGATTGAAGACGACGCACGCATTCCCTCAGCACTGGGCTCGAAACCCTTTGATGGGGAAGGACTGCCAACGCGCCGAACACCCGTGGTAGAAGACGGCGTTCTTAGCAACTATTTGCTCGACACGTACGCAGCCCGCAAACTCGGGATGCATTCCACTGGTAGTGCGAGCCGCTCTTTTGCTGACTCGCCTGCGGCGAGCACGACCAATTTTTTCTTAAAAGCTGGCTCGGTCCCTCCAGAAGAAATCATTCGTTCTGTTCGTTCCGGTTTGTATGTGACGGAGCTTTCTGGGTTTGGCGTCAACCCGGTCACCGGCGATTATTCGCGTGGAGCCGTAGGATTGTGGATTGAGAACGGAGAACTCGCGTATCCGGTCGAAGAGATCACCATCGCGGGGAATTTGCTTGACATGTTCAAAAACATTGAAGCGATCGGCAATGATCTCGAACTGCGGGGAACAATAGCCGCTCCCACGCTGAAGATAGCAAAAATGACCATTGCTGGAGAATAATACTCCTAACACACAGTGTGTGATTTTGATAGGAACGAAAAAGACAGGGTGCGATTTTGCGGCACCCTATCTTACAACGTCTCTTACATCACCACCACACTACGAGCAACTTCGCCCTTGGCAAGAGCATCAAGGGCGACATTGACTTCGTCAAGAGAATACGTGCGAGAGACGAGCTCGTCGATCTTGAGTTTCTTGTTCATGTACAGATCAATCAGCTTAGGCATGTCGACACGGGGTCGTGTCGAACCGTATAGCGATCCTTTGATGGACTTCTCCGCCAATAAACTCGATGCTGGGATCGTCACCGTGTCTTCACGCGAAGGGGCCCCTACCACAATGGTCGACCCGCCTTGTCGCGTGCAGGCGTAGGCTTGTTCGATAGTTTTCCCGAGACCAATCACTTCAAACGCGTAATCCGCCCCGCGGCCCTCGGTTAGACTGCGTACGGTTTTGTTCAATTCTTGTTTGCTCGGATTCACCGTATGAGTCGCGCCGAATTGCTTGGCGTACTCCAATTTGTTGTCCATTAAGTCGACTGCAATGATCGTCCCCGCCCCAGCGAGAGCGCAGCCTTGAATCACATTGAGACCGACGCCACCGCAGCCGATCACCACTGCGCTGCTGCCAGGCTCCACTTTCGCCGTGTTAATAACCGCGCCCACGCCTGTCATCACGCCGCACCCAACGAGACAAGCTTTGTCGAGCGGCACGTTGTCCGCAATCTTAATGCACGAACTCTCAGCTACCACAGCATACTGCGCAAAGCTCGATAGCCCCGCCATGTGATAGAGTGGTTTTCCATCTTTCTTGAGCCGACAAGTGCCGTCGAGCAACGTGCCCTTCCCCATCGTCATGCGCATATTGTCACAGAGCACCGGGCGTCCGATCGCACAGTAGTAGCAATGACCACAATAGGGCGCGAAAGACAACACAACATGATCGCCTGGTTTGACCAATGTCACATCCAGCCCGATTTCTTCCACAACGCCCGCCCCCTCATGTCCAGGTACGACCGGCAGCGGCGAACGTAGGACGCCGTGGATGACTGAGTAGTCGCTGTGGCAAACGCCGTTGGCGACGATTTTTACGCGGACCTCTCCTCTTTTTGGATTATCAAGATCCACCTCTTCGACTTTAAGCGGCGTCTTCAATTCGTACAGCACTGCAGCTTTCATAGAATAGTCCTCCTTCGTTCTCAGGAACCGCTCTGCAACACTTCACTGCCAAGAATTTTCATCGAGGCTGAATGAGCGTCAATTTTCCCTTCGCTCACCTCATCAAGCAACTGCGCCAGCGCCGGGTCCGTCTGCGCACGAGCGGTCAGCCGCCGACGCGCCTCGTATTCGACCCGAGCCAGCAACTCCTCGCGCCGCCGGGTTTTGCGCTTGCGCAACAATTCTCCGGTGTCTTGGAGAAACTGATGGTGATTTTCAATCGCCTGAAACAATTCTGCCATGCCAACATTGTTGAGCGCTTGCGTGGGTAAAACAGGAATTCTCCATATCGGCGGGTCACCTGGCTCCGGATGCTTGGCGCTATACTTCAGCTCCAGCATCAAGGTTAACTCAGTCTGCATGCGCGCCGCGCCATCGCGGTCTGCTTTGTTGACGACGAAAATATCAGCAATTTCCA
>CAZUFQ010000998.1:0-2173 GCA_964618735.1 uncultured Enterobacteriaceae bacterium | reverse complement strand
TTTGAGGTATGCAATCGCGTCTTCAAAAATCTGCGTCATGCCGCCGAGCATCTCAGCGCACAAACCGACGGTGGCGCGATCAACTGTGTCGGAGAGAACCTGAAACCCTTCATTGGCCGCGCCGACTACGCTGTCTTGCCCGACTTTGACATTGTCTAGCGAAACAAGCGCCGCGGCACGATGATCTACTCGATGTTGCAACGTGACGGTTACCCCAGGCGTATCGCGAGGAATAAGAAACAAGGAGACTCCGTTGACATCATTCGTTCTGCCGGCAGTGCGTGCCGAGACGATGAGTACGTCCGCAGTCCCGCCGTCGAGCACTTGAATTTTTTCACCCGTCAACGCCCAACTTTCACCCTGGCGTTCAGCCTTCGTAGCGACGTGGTTGAGATCGTAGCGGCTGCGAGCTTCTTGACAAGCGACGGCCAGAATTTTTTCTCCGGCGGCAATGCCAGGCAGCCAGGTTTGCTTTTGTTGCGTACTGCCCGCCTGAGTCAGCAACTGTCCAGCAAGCAGCACAGTTGACAGAAAAGGCTCCGGGGCTAGGGTGCGCCCCAGCGCTTCGAGGACAACAGCAAGATCGGCAAGCCCCATGCCCGCGCCGCCGTATTCTTCGGGAATGAGAATACCGGTCCACCCCAGTTCCGCCATCTGTCGCCAGAGGTCTCGCGAGAAGCCAAGAGGATCATTGGCGTCGCGCAACGCGCGCACGCGGCTGATGGGCGAATGCTGGCGAACAAAGTCGGTTGCGGTTTTGGCAAGCAATTCTTGATCTTCGGTGAATACGAGTTCCACGGTGAGTTCCTCCCCAAAATCCCCCGCGCTCCGCGCTCCCCCCTTTGCAAAAGGGGGGTTCAGGGGGGATTTCAGTACTGATTCAGTCCGGCAGCCCCAACACCCGCTTGGCAATGATGTTGAGCTGTATTTCACTGGTGCCGCCTTCGATGGTGTTGCCGCGCGAGCGCAGCCAGTCCCGTGTAAGCGTGAGTTCGCGTTCGCTAAAACCTGGACCTTCCCAGCCTAGCGCTTGGGGTCCGGCGATCGACAATAAGAGTTCTTGACGGCGTTGATTCATTTCCGTACCGTAAATTTTGAACATCGAACTTTCCGGACCTGGCGGACGTCCCGCTTTTGCCGCATCCCGTGAACGATCGGCTGTCAGCTTGAAGGCAAGCACATCCATCTCAAACTGCGTGATGCGCTGACGCAGCGCTTCGTCAGGCAATCGATCTCCTTCATAGTGAACGTACTCACGCACCCAATCACGCATGGTGCGTTTCTTCCCACCACCGCCGCCAAAAGCCGAGGCGATCATGTTGCGTTCGTGATTCAACAGCGATTTCGCAACCGTCCACCCCTGGTTGACTTTGAAGACAACGTTTTTTGCCGGGACCATGACGTCCGTCAGGAATGTCTCACAGAACGGCGACGAACCGCTGATCAGCTTAATCGGCCTGACTTCCACGCCCGGCGTGGCTGTGTCCACCAGGATAAAAGTGATGCCTTCTTGCTTCTTCGCCTGAGGATCAGTGCGCACCAGCATGAACATCCAATCGGAGTAGTTGGCGTAGGAGGTCCAGACTTTCTGGCCATTGATAATGTAGTAATCGCCTTGCCGCACCGCTTTGGTTTGCAACGACGCGAGGTCACTGCCCGAACCGGGCTCGGAATAGCCCTGACACCAACGGATCTCCCCACGCACTATCTTAGGAAGATGGTCCAGCTTCTGCTCTTCCGTACCGTATTGCAACAACGTGGGGCCGATCATGGTCAACCCAAAACCAGACAAAGGTTCGGGCACACGCAGCGCCGCCATTTCTTCGCGCAGAATCTTCGCTTCAGCTTTCGACAACCCGCCGCCGCTGTACTGGGTCGGCCATTCGGGCGCGGTCCACCCGCGCTCCGCCATCACTTCAAGCCAGCGTTTCATATCGGGATTGGGATACGTGGCTCTTCGCCCACCCCAATTGCCTTCGCCGATAGCAAGCACAAGCCCTCTGACGCCTCCAGGCGAGTTGTCCAGTAACCATCGACGAGTGTATGCGCGAAATTGTTCGAGATCAGCCATAGCGGATATCCTCCTCACGACGCGGGCTGCAGGTCCACTCCTTACCTAGCGAAGCTTTGCGACTCTTGCTAGGGCGTCCAAATAAAAAGGGCACTCGTGCCG
>CAZUFQ010000997.1:0-2193 GCA_964618735.1 uncultured Enterobacteriaceae bacterium | reverse complement strand
AACGGATTTTTCCCAAATTACTCCTCAACTTCACCTGGTGGGTGAATCGCAAAGACGCGGAAGGACGCAACGTTTTTCAAGGCGGCTTTCTCGGGCTGGATAATATCGGGGTGTTCGATCGCAGCGCGCCTTTGCCGACCGGCGGCCACCTGGAACAGTCGGATGGCACGAGTTGGATGGGCATGTACTGCTTGAACATGCTCGCCATTGCTCTGGAGTTGGCCAGCGAAGACTCGGCCTATGAAGACGTCGCTAGCAAATTCTTTGAACATTTCGTCTATATTTGTGACGCGATTAACGATCTGGGCGGCGAAGGCATCTCGCTTTGGGATGCACAAGACGGTTTTTATTATGACGTATTGCATCCACAGCAAGGCAAGCCGTTTCCGCTCAAGATTCGTTCGATGGTTGGCCTGATTCCTCTCTTCGCAGTAGAAACATTGGACTCGACGATCATCGACAAACTCCCGGGCTTCAAACGCCGTCTACAGTGGTTCATGGAAAATCGGCCAGCATTGAGTGAACATCTCGAAACACAAACCACGGCGGACGGGCGCGTGTTGCGCTTCTTATCGCTTGTGAATCGAGAGCGGCTCCGGCAAGTGCTGCGGTACATGCTGGACGAGAACGAATTTTTATCACCATACGGCATCCGCGCGCTTTCACGCGTCCATCAGAAATCTCCCTATCACCTCTCAGTCAACGGCGCTGAGTATTGGGTCAACTACGAACCAGCAGAATCCAGCACGGGGCTGTTCGGCGGCAATTCGAACTGGCGCGGACCGATTTGGTTTCCGGTCAATTACTTGTTGATCGAGTCTCTGCAAAAATTTCATTACTATCTTGACGATTCGTATACAGTGGAATTTCCGACAGGTTCAGGTCACAGGATCACACTGTGGGATGTCGCTGCCGAGCTTTCACGTCGCTTGTCTCGCATCTTCCTGCGTGGACCAGATGAACGCAGGCCTGTGTATGGCGGCGCGCACAAGTTTCAAGACGATCCGCACTGGAACAACCTGGTGCTCTTTTACGAATATTTTCATGGCGACAACGGCGCAGGCATTGGCGCGAGCCACCAAACTGGATGGACGGGATTAGTGGCAAAATTGTTACAACAGAGCGGAGAGTGAGGGAAAATAAGGAAACCAGAATAGGGATAGAGCGACCATTCGCGATGTGTTATCCACGACCATTATGACTACGCCACATAGCGCTCCTACTGAGGCTGCTCCCAACGACCCGCAGGAAACCGTGCTTCTTGCTGGCTTGCGGGCAGGGAATCCTCAAGCGTACGAACAGCTCGTGCGCGCCTATAGCGGAAGATTGTTGGCCGTCGCGCGACGCTTCTTACCCAGTGAAGAGGATGCACGCGACGCGCTCCAAGATGCGTTTCTGTCCGCGTTCCGCGCCATTCTCAGCTTTCAAGAAGGAGCGCGCATCTCAACGTGGTTACATCGCATCGTCGTCAATGCTGCGCTCATGAAATTGCGGACCCGTCGGCGTAGACCGGAGGAGTCGATCGACGATCTTCTCCCTACCTTCTTAGAAGACGGACATCGGGAGAACCCGGGGCCAGCCTGGAAAGAAACGTCAGAGTCGGCCCTCCAGCGCCACGAAACTCGCTCTTTGGTCCGAGAGTGTATTGACCGCTTACCAGAAAGCTATCGAACGGTGCTGTTACTCAGAGACATCGAAGAACTTGACACCGAAGAAACAGCCCAGCTTCTTGATCTTACTCCGAATGCGGTAAAAATTCGTCTGCACCGCGCTCGTCAGGCGCTGCGCACGTTACTCGATCCCCACTTTCGGGAGGACCCGGCATGACTTGTCGTGAGTTTATTGAATTCCTGTGGAAATACGTGTCAGACGAACTCCCCTCTGAGGAACGAGAACAATTCGATTATCATCTGACGCGCTGCCCTCCGTGTGTACGTTATCTACAAAGCTACCAAGAGACCATCAAAATCGGAAAGGTTGCGTTGACGCCTTCGGAAGAGCCTGTTCCAACTGAAGTGCCGGAAGATTTGATCCAGGCGATACTTTCCTCTCGAACCCAACCGACAGGCGACAGATAATAATCTTGGGCCAGGGCTTGGTGCCTGGGTTCACAGGCGGAGCCTATAGCGGATTGCAGCTCAGTTGATCTTCTTTTGTCTGTCACACACCCCTCACCCTATCCCTCTCCCCGCT
>CAZUFQ010000996.1:0-2203 GCA_964618735.1 uncultured Enterobacteriaceae bacterium | reverse complement strand
TTAGAGGCAGGAGGAAGACCTCAGGTGGGACTGGCCCTTCATTTCGATCGAGCAGTGCTACGAATTCAGCACGTGTGAATAGGCCCTTTCCAATCAGAATATCTGCCATTGCCGCAATCTGAGCGTTAAGAGCGACGACTTGGTCGTCGAGAACCCACGTGGTGGGCGTCACAATGCCGCCTTTTGTTTTAGCTTCCACTAAGTCCGTGGTGATGCCATACTTCGACAGGAGTTGTTGCACGGGCAAATCACTCGGATGTCGAACCCAGAACGACTTCTTCTTGCACGCAGTTAGTAGCGCCAAGAGCAGATGCTGCGTTGCTACAACCGAGTGCCCAAGTCTCTTCTGCTCAGTTCCCGCCGATAGAACAATCTCCTTCGCAGGAGGCGAAAGTGGCAAGTCCTTCTTAGAGTGTGAACCCTCCGTTTTTTTCCAGTTCGCCAACTCATTTTTCAAGTCCCCAACCAGATTGGGCTTATCTGGCACGATGAGCCCGAAAAGTTGCGGGTCTTCCTTGAGAACGCCTTCCAAGATATGCTCCGGCTCGATGTATCCTGAGCCCGCTTTGCGCGCGTAATGCAAAGACCAAAAAATCACCCGGCGAGCCCTGGGGGAGTATGCGTCAAATAGTGTCATCTCTACCTCGTGCTCTTGTCTGAATGGAAAATCTGAACCCAAGAGTCTATCTGACGGATTAGTATTCACAAGTCGGCTTGGCGCCACGTTCCGGCAGCACGGAGTGCGGTCGAATTGGAGATTCCGTGGGCGTTTATCGATCCTAATCCGCCCACATCTCCCAGAAGCGGACTTGATGGCCAATTAAATTTTAGCGTGCGAAAATGACTGCTTGTTCCTAATCCGGGTACGCTTCCTCGAATGCCATTCAGGGGATGCCACATACGGAGAAAGTGAGAATCTCCATGAATCTACTCCGCTTCAGGCAGGCTGCCTCGATGGTTACGGCCCTCTTCCTCATCCCGCCTTGCTTCGCGCAGGCAACAGGAGGTGACAAAGTCGATTTGGACGCCCTGGCCCAGATCAAGACCGAGGCCTTCGAGCACTCGCAAGTGATGGAGAACATCTTTTGGATGTCCGAGGTGTACGGTCCGCGCGTCACCAATAGCCGCAATCACAAGCTAGCCGCCGAATGGGCAATGAAACAGATGCAAGAGTGGGGACTGAAGAACGTCCACCTGGAAAAGTGGCCGTTCGGCTATGGGTGGCAGATCAAGCATTTCTACGCAGCGATGGAGACGCCGGTCTACGCTGCTTTTACCGGGTTCCCGCTGGCATGGACGCCTGGTACGAACGGACCGATCACGGTTGAGCCGGTGTGGGCGCCCATCCACTCGAAAGCGGATTTCGCCAAATATCATGGCAAGCTGAAGGGTAAGGCACTGCTGATGTTTGATCCGGCTCCCCTCACACTCCACACGCGGGCGGACGCGCAGCCTTCCCCATCAGATGAAGAAATCCTGGCACGCGGAGGCCAGCGCGGAGGCGGCGATCGCGGAGCGGCAGCCGGTGCGACGCTGAATCGCGACCCCAGCGGGAGGGGGCGCCCTGGTGAAGGCCAGTGGGAGTACACCCCAACCTCGCTTGCGCTGGCCAGTGCGAAGAACGGAGTCCTGCGCAACGAGGTCAACGCTTTCCTAAAGGAAGAGGGTGTGGCTATTTCGATCACGCCGGGATACAACGGGGACGGCGGTACGATCTTTTCCACGTATGGTGGGTCGGAGAATCCCAAGGACCCGGTTCCGCCTCCGATCGTCGCCATTGGGGCAGAGCAGTATAACCGCCTCGTCCGCCTGGTGCAGCACGGTATCACGCCGAAGCTGAACTTCGATATCGCGGTCGATTATCAGAAGGAAGACGAGAACGCATTCAATGTCATCGGCGAGATTCCGGGTACCACCAAACCGGACGAAGTCGTCATGCTCGGCGGTCACTTTGACAGCTGGCAGGGCGGTACTGGCGCCACGGATAACGGCACGGGATCCTCAGTGGCGATGGAAGCTATGCGCATTTTGGCTACATTGCACAAGCCCATGGCGCGCACGGTTCGCGTTGCCCTGTGGGGCGGCGAAGAGGAGGGCGTCTACGGCTCAACCGCTTACGTGCAGCAGCACTTCGCGCAACGCACAACCATGGTGAAGACCCCCGAGTACGACAAGCTGGACGTGTACTTTAACGACGACGGCG
>CAZUFQ010000995.1:0-2205 GCA_964618735.1 uncultured Enterobacteriaceae bacterium | reverse complement strand
TTTGACCTTACGACAGATCGAAAATAAGCGTGTTCGCATCATATTTCTCCCAGAGACTTTTGTCGCATTTGTGCATACGTCGCACCTAGTCGCGGATAGAATCTCCAAACAATAACAGTCGGCGCGTAGACAGAAATCTTAAAAAGAACAAAAACGACTAGCAAACTCGGTGGGTGACCAAAGGCAGAATGGTAGGAAGAAGAACAAAGTAAGGAAAACCTCTTGATTCCCCGATTATCAACGTCAAGAACAAACGAGGTCCTCCTCCACAGTTGCACTTTTCCATAAGTCCAGCAAACAACCCCTAGGAACCGCCGGGGCCGGAGGCAATCGACCTTGGACTGCTCTCCTCGTTATTTGTAGAATCGCGTATACATCCGTTGTTGGACGTACGTGATCTTCGGCGTCAACGGAGGTAACTTCTCCACTTTATTAAAATCTGCATCGTAATCCCAGGCCCGATTGGGCGCGGAATAGTAGGGATCTCCATACACCCAGGAGCCATTGACGTGCTGTGGAATTCCTAAGCTCACAAGTGACCCACGGTAGTTAAGAGTACGGGAGCCATTACTCCAATCCTCATGGAACCGCGGGTAATTCTCAAAGCCGCCATTATAGGCTCCTCCCTTAACCGAGTTGTCAATATTCGCAATAAAGGCGGCGTTAACGCCAAGCCCCGTTGCAGAAGAAAAAGCATTAGCGGTAGGACCACCGATCCCTCCTGGGGTGTCAGTAACCTGAATAAAGCGATAAGCGAAAGTATTCACGCTTTTACGGTCATTCCCTCTTTGATTGCCTCCAGAAGTGAAAGGGGCCTCCCAGCTCTGCGAGAGGACATTGAGTGAATCGCCAATGACCGCAGCTGGCTGTTTTTGCGCGCTTGTCTGCCCAGAGAAATAGTTATAATTCCCTTCCACATACATGGCTTGGTCGCTGACCACGGTAAGGCCGCTGGGATCAGTCGCACCGGGCGGTAACGTCGTCCCCTGAGTGTCAAGGCTTGCCGCGTCGAAGATCCGCACCCCGTAATTGTTCAGCAGCGCACTCGAACTTGGGCCCTGCACCGAAAGGAAAAACACCAACCCCCAGTCCGTGCGATCGCCATGGGGGAATAAAGGATCGCCATTGCGGGCATTCCATTCAATGAGGGCGCGGACGTTTACGTTCAGCAAATACATCCACTTTTTCTCTCGTTGATTATAATAGCCGCCACGACGAAAGTCGGTGTCTTTATACCAAAGAGTCTGAACAGTATTAGGCCACGGACAATATGCAGGGGCCCACCACGGTTTGGTAGCAGCGGCGGCGCCAACGAGGCTTTGGGGACAGATGTCCGGGTTGAAGTCCTTGTTTGTAATACTCCCATTCCCGTCGGTGTCGTACCCCACTCGCCGATAGACCCGGTAATCGGAAGGCGGAGTTACTGCGGGATAGACTGGGCTGTTTTGTTCCGTTCCCCCGTTGGAGCCGTCTGCTGCGCCCAGGAAGGCTGGAGCATAGTTCGCTTTTGCACGCGCCACAGTGTCTGAAGGGGAGCCATCTACAGCATTCGTGGGGCGATCATTATAGAAAATCGCTCCGCGCTGTTGACACATGAAGGTCCACAGCGAGTTCGTTTTCGTCGTATTGCGGCTCCCATCGGCATTTTGGACTTCGATGGGATAAAGTGAAGGGCTATCAGGAGCAGCCGGCGTGGTTGCGGTCGCCGGGCAAAGCACGCTGAATGGCGCGGCGGCTTTGGCAAGGTCGAGCCGCAGCACGATTCGGAGATCAGCCTGGTCCCAGAACAGGTTGCCGCTGCCTCGGGCCATACTGCTAACCGGTGGGATTTGAATGCTATCGATGTTAGCTTGCAAACTTCCCAGGTAACTAGCGATGGTACTCTTTGAGAGCGGCGCACTATTACACCCAGGAAGAGTGAGTGGATCATAGGATCCATCCTTCGGGGACACATCCGCAAGCATGTCGATCGTCACATTGGCGGTGGCACAGGCGCTACTCCCATCTTTCCGATAATGGTAGAGCTGTTTTGCTGACGACACTTGCATGTTCGGCATCGTTGGGGAATCACTCACTGTTAACCCCGTCCCGGCGGAGAGATACAAGTTGCCGTTAGTATGGATTCGACCGTGTAGGTTCATTTGTGGACCAGGGTTAATTTCCAGATCATTGGCGTAGAACGCCAAAAATTGAAAAATAGGAATG
>CAZUFQ010000994.1:0-2213 GCA_964618735.1 uncultured Enterobacteriaceae bacterium | reverse complement strand
AACGGACAGGTCGCACTCGTTACCGGCGGCGCACGAGGTATTGGACGCGGCATTGCGCTCGCCTTAGCACAGGCCGGAGCCGATGTCGCCATTGCTGATCTCGAACATATCGCCAGCGCCGCTCAACAGTACAGCAGCGCTGCTATAGGCGGCTATACGGAAGCGCAAAAGACTGCCGCCGAAATTACCGCCCTCGGGCGTCGCTCGCTCGCCATTCAAGCGGACGTGCGCAAGAAAGAAGACGCGGCTCGTATGGTGGAAGAAACCATTAGCCGCCTCGGGGGTCTGCATATTTTGGTGAGTAACGCCGGCGTCGTCAGTGTCGCTCAGGTCGAAACCATGACTGAGGAAACCTGGGATCTCACTTTTGCGGTGAACGTCAAAGGCGTATTTCTCTCTTGTCAAGCTGCTATTCCTGCCATGAAAAAGCAGGGCAAGGGTTGCATTATCAATATCGCCTCTATCGCCGGGAAAAACGGGGCTGCCGGACTCGCTCATTACTGCTCTTCTAAGTTCGCAGTCGTGGGCTTCAGCAATTCTCTGGCAAAAGAGTTGGCCTCGGCAAATATCCGGGTGAACGCCATTTGTCCGGGTATTTTGCGTACGCAGATGTGGGAATATTTAGCCGAGACCTTGAAGAAGCCCCAAGAAAACAAAGAAGACGCCTGGCAGCGCTACATCAAAGGCATGATACCGCTTGGCCGTCCACAGACACCGGAGGATATCGGGCAACTGGCGGTTTATTTAGCTCTGGCGGAAAACGTTACCGGTCAGGCAATCAATGTGGATGGCGGCATTGAGATGCACTAAGAGCTCATCTCCTCGGTGACTCCAGGTACAGTCAAAATGTTTGCATCGTGACCCTCAAGGAGACGTCTATGGCCTTGTTCAATCGACGAGAGTTCCTCACGGCGACATCACTGCTAGGCCTGGGAATGGGGCTTCCTTCTCTAGGCAGCGCAGAGGAAAGGACCAAGAAACGACCTCCTGGCGCTCTAGGGAAAGAAGTGAAAACTGGCGGCGTCCGCTTGATTCCAGTCGATGGCAAGTACAAGGTCTGGACGAAACGAGTGGGCTCGGAACCGATCACGATGCTTACGTTGCATGGCGGACCAGGAGTCACGCACGAATACCTGGAGTGTTTCGAAGATTTCTTACCCCAACAAGGAATCACTTTTTATTACTACGATCAGTTAGGCTCTGCATATTCCGATCAACCAGATGACCCAAGTTTGTGGACAGTCGAGCGGTTTCGCGAGGAGGTCGAACAAGTCAGAGCCGCGCTTGGGTTAGAGCACTTCTACTTGTACGGACAATCGTGGGGAGGTCTGCTGGCCATCGAGTACGCTCTGAAGTATCAACGTCACCTCAAAGGCTTGATCATTTCCAGTATGACAGCCAGCTGGGCGTCTTATGTTGACTATGTTAATGAGCTGCGCAGAGCGCTTCCGCCAGACGTCACCCAAGTCTTGGACAAATACGAAGCAAAAGGGGAATACGAAGCGCCAGAATATCAAGAAGTCTTACTCAAGGAGTTCTATAAGAAATACATTTGTCGGCTCGATCCGTGGCCCGATCCTGTCGAACGGACGTTCCGGCATTTAAATCCCAAGGTGTACAACCTGATGCAGGGGCCGAGTGAATTTGTACCGACGGGCACGCTAGGGCCGTGGGACCGGTGGAAAGACATTCACGCCATTACCGTCCCGACGCTCCTCTCCGTGGGACGCTACGACGAGATGCGAGTCGCGGACATTCAAAAAATGGGAACACTCATCCCCCATGCCCGGGTGTCTATTTGTGAGAACGGGAGTCATCTTTCCCTGTGGGATGACCAAGAAACGTATTTCCGCGACTTGCTCCGCTTCATCAAAGATGTGGAGCGAGGAAAAATGAGGCAAGTTTAAATAGACTTCCGCACCGAGCTACCGCTGCAACATCCACTTGAGCTGCTCCACTTCTTTTTGAATGGTTTCACTTTCCAGGGTGCGTAGTCCTTGAGGGAGAAGCTGCGGGTACGAGCAATGGAGGGAAGCAATCAGGGTTTGCAGTCGTCGTTGCTGTACGATCGCGGTGCTCGCTTGCCAAATTTGCAGAACCTCGAGCACGGGCTGCCCTTGCGCTTTGACCTCTCGCACCAAGTTATCAAAATCTCGCGCCGAGTAATGCTCGGTCTTCTGCAACACCTGCGGTAGGTCAGCATCGCTGAGCGG
>CAZUFQ010000993.1:0-2216 GCA_964618735.1 uncultured Enterobacteriaceae bacterium | reverse complement strand
CTCCTCCTCGGGGGAACTCCCGCCACTTTCGTCCTGCTTAGATGCGTTCGCCCTGGATCGGCCCCCTATTTGCATTGGTTGATACAAGAGAGTAGTTAGAATACACAACTTCCCGGATAGGGAAAAAAGGAGGAGAGAATGAAAAAGCGTACTCTGATCGTGAGCGCCCTTGGCGCAGTGTTGCTGCTCTGGAGTTTTGGTTCCGCCTCGGCGGACCCGAAGGCGGAGATTACCGCTCTCGAACACAAGCTGATCGCCGCGACTACCGCCGACGAGGCCATGACCTTTCAAGATGAGAAGGAGATCGTGCTCTACGACTACTTGGTCCCGCTTCAGTATGTGGGTGGAAAAGCCGTGCGCGCGGATTTCGAGAAATTTTTTTCCGGCGCGAAGGACATCAAAGGCAACTTTGTCTCCTTGCGGGTGGTAGCGAACGGAAAGTTAGGAGTCGCCAACAGTATTCAGCACTTTACCTATACGGATAAAGAGGGCAAACCCGGCGAGGGCACTTTCCGCATCACCGATGCATGGCATAAAACCAAAGACGGGTGGAAGGTTTTCCACACGCATGTGTCTTTCCCCTTCAATCCAGAGACCGGCAAGATTGAGATGAATTTGAAAGAGTAACGGACAGTTTAATTGCTGTTTTCACTCTCCACAATGCAAAAGGGGCGAATAATCAATCGCCCCTCCAACACTCTTCGCAATTACCCTTCTTCTGTCACTAACTCAAACAGCTCCGCATTCGGCAGGACCCCGCCGAGATTTGCTCGCAAGGCGTCCAGCGCCTTATGTAAGTGACGAAAGACGACGCGCCCGTGTAACGCTGTAAGTGCCGGCGCATTCTCTTCCAAGAAATGAGTGAGCACAGTTTGTGACACCAATTCCAGTCCGTTGAGATCGAGCACCACCTTCTGGTGTCCGGTGCGAACGGCTTCGTGAATGCGCTGCAGTACTTCCTTGGCGCCGCTAGCGTCTAAGACGCCTTCCAGCCGTAAGGTCAACGCGTGCAGATGTTCATCGCGAACCGCGCGCACCCTCAAGAGGGCGCCGTGGAGCTGGCGTTTTGTTTCGCCGACTGCATCCTTTAAGGTAGAAATAAAAGACTCCTGTTCTCGCACGGGAATCGGTTGCGCCAGCCGGCGGAGCAGCTGCATCGTCTCCGTATACACGCCGCGTGGTTCGTGTAGGAAAAGTCGACGTTGTTGAAAATTGGCGAGTATATGTGAGGCAATATGAGGAGTCCAAGAAAATACACGCTGCCAAATAGCTCCCGGAGCGTAGACGCGTTGGCGTGTCCAATGGACGCCGTTCTCTAAGGCTTCCGGTGTCATCAGCTTTGGTTGGAACACCATGTGAGCGCCATCATATTGGGTAAAATCTTTGTGACGTAGTCGTCCGGCCTGATCAAGAGCAACGAAAAGCGCACTCTCTGGCTCTGGGGTCACAATAGAAAAGAGCGGCAAACCGATGCGCGCGTCCAGGCAAAAGCGCGCCGTCCGCTCGAAGACGCTTTCATCATCGGTATCATATCCAAAGACAAAGCGAACAATAGTGAAAATACCATTGTCAGCCAGGCGCCGCATTGACTGAGCAAGTTGCACTCCCGCCTCAGGCGGAGTGACGCTTTCTGGAGTGAGGTACTGAGCACAAATGAGTTCCCCATCAAAAAGCAGTCCGCGACAATTACTCTGCCGCGCGAGCTCGATCAGTTGAGGTTTTTCCACGAAACGGAGGCTTGCTTGCGCTACCCATTGGCACTTTACGAGCAGCAAGCGTCGCATCAGATCCGCCGCATACGCTGGCGCGTCGCCAAGGTCGTCCCCTTGAAAGGCCACCCAGGCCGTCGAAGGGAGTGGCTGCACATCCTCTCTCAATAGGTCTACAGGAAAGCGCCGTTCACCGGTTGGGCCGCGTAACGAAACGATCTGAACCGATTTCCTGGTGGAAAGCAGTGAAGCGAGATCATTACGGACGCGCCCCTCGTCCTTAGGTCCTGCGGTCATGTTCTTGCCTCCTCCGCCGTCAATCGAAAGTATGATGGTATCATTTTTTTAAAGAGCGTCGATAGCTTAGCCGTTTTGAATCAGCCTTCCGCCCAACGGTCATCTTCTTCGACGACGATGACGCGCATGCCGGTGCGAGCCGCGTCTTCAGCTCTCAACAAGGCGTCTGCACGTTGCGAGGAAGGCCCCAAGCGCACCAGATAGTAACGT
>CAZUFQ010000992.1:0-2234 GCA_964618735.1 uncultured Enterobacteriaceae bacterium | reverse complement strand
TTTCATATTCACAAAGCACACCGGCTCGAAACTGGGACGGGGTACACAGCATTCCTACGGAAACCTGCATCACCCCCAGGATACTATGAAGGTTTCAAAAAATGCTGAAGTGGCTTCCAGAGCATGGCGATGAGCGCGATAAGAAGGGCGTAATGAAGAAGATGCCCTGGCGAACCCACATCGTCTGCTTGCAGCGGCTGCCCAAGCAGCGTCAGCAACTCGGTGGTGGTCAACACATAGGTGAAGCCGGTCTGCTGAATGGACGCTTTTCTCTTGCTTTCCAGGAGGTTCCAGGTGGCGTCCTCCACGCACAATGTGCGGTATCCTCGCAAGCGCGCCCCGTCGGCCGTCCGCCTCAAGCATCCTTCGGTGTGGCCGCCAACCAGTATGAGGTTCTTTACGTTGAGATTTTGCAGGATGAATCCAATTCTGCAGGAAGCAAAGGCGTCCTGACTGGTCTTGGTCAACACGAATTCGCCCGCCCTGGCAGCCAGAGGCGCGGCCACGGCGCTGTGTGGATCCGAATCTTTGCCCGGCCACCGCTTCGTATCCGAGCCCATCCTCTGAGTTAGATACAGCCGATCCGCCGGGTCCAGGTCCAAGCCGTCATCTCTAAAGCCCCAGTGCAGGAAAATTATCGGGAAGTGGCAGGCACGGCAGGCGTTCACCACGCGGACGGCATTGGGCAAGCCCACTTCACCGAGGTACTTGAGACCGGCATGGAAATCATCCAATGGCTCGGCGGGGAGATGCGCGCAGTCCGTCTGCTGCAGATCGACGCTTACGAACGCGCAATCTTTGAAAAAAGTAGGATCGACCTGGCTGGCGACAGCGGGCCTCATGGCGGCCAGCAGCAGGATCAACAGCGCGCCGATTCTCACGCTTATTGGCTGAGCCCCGGAATGAGCCCGTACAGCGGCAGAAAGATGGCCACGCATACCACCGCCACCAGCACCCCCACGCTCACCGTCAGCAACGGCTCGATGAGCGCCTCCAGGCTGTTGAGCGCGTACTCCACTTCGGTCTCGAAGTAAGTGGCCATGCGAATCATCATCTTGTCCAGGCTGCCGGTTTCCTCGCCTACCCGTATCATGTGCCAGACCAGAGGCTCGTACAGGCTGTTATTTAGTGGATCGAAATGATCCGCCACCCGCGCGCCCTTCTTGAGCCCTTCCACCGAGTTGCGTAGATCGCGGCGAAAGACCTCGTTGCCAGTGGCGTTGCCGGCCAGCAGCATGGAATAGGTGGTGGGAACGCCGGCTTCGAGCAAGGTGGCCAGAGCCCGAGCGGCGCGAGCGGTCGCCACTTTGCGGATGATGTTTCCGAACAGAGGCATGCCCAGCTTGATGTTGTCGACGTAAAAGCGCCCTTCTTCGGTCTGCCTCAAGTAACGAATCCCCCACACCAGCAGCCCCACCATTAATAGGCATGCCACAATAGTCGCCGGGTGTTGCGCGAACCGCACCGTCCCGATCACCAGGCGCGTCATCGCGGGTACCTTGATGTGCATTTCCTCAAACATGTCTACGAATTTTGGAATCATGAAGTTGAACAGAGCCCACACAATGCTCAGCGCCACCGTGGTAATGACAAATGGGTAGGTCAAGGCGGCGCGGGCGCGGTGGCGGATGTTCTCGTCCTTGTCCATGAACTCGGCGATGCTGGCCATGGCGTTGCCGAACTGACCCTCCACTTCACCGACGCGCGTCATGGAGACGTACAAATCGTTGAACACGGTGGGAAACCTGGAGAAAGCGGCGCTGACGGAAGTGCCCATGTCGATCTCCATCTTGAGTGCCCGCACGATGGTCCCAAGCGCCGGCGCCTCTGGCCGATCGGTGAGCTTACCCAGTGCTACCGTCAGCTGAATTCCGGCGTTGAGCATGACGGCGAGCTGGCGTGTAAATATAGCTATCTGCCTGTCCTTTACCCGCACCGTGGACAGCAAGCCGAGCACCTTGGCGCGTTTGCTGGCGCGGGCCTCCCCAGGCGTGGCCTGCTGCTCCAGAGTCTGATACTTGGGAGTGGCCACGCGCAGGCGGCGCTCGGCCGGCGTTGGCGTAACCGAATGATCGGTCAGGATGCGGTTGAGCTCGTCGTTTAAGTAATTACGAGCCACTGGAGCCCCCCACCGGTTCGCGCTGCCGCGCCAGCAACTCCAGGGCGTCCTGCAGCTCGGTGCTGTCCGGTCTTTGCTGGCTGGCCAGCTGCAGTACCTGCTTGGCGGTATCGGG
>CAZUFQ010000991.1:0-2238 GCA_964618735.1 uncultured Enterobacteriaceae bacterium | reverse complement strand
AGGAGTACGATATTCCCCAACAGGTTTCCTGCAGATGCACTAGGCAGAGCCTGGGAACGATATTATCGATTTTTGCGTTTGACGATCCACGAGGAGGAGAAACAATTCAGTCTTCCACTTTTTGCATTTCCACGCCCACCTGTAATTCATGGGAGCCGCCGCCTATGATTGTGCCTTTCAGCGGCGTTACGTCGCTGTAGTCCCGCCCCCAGGCCACAACGATGTGGCGATCTGAAGGCATGAGGTTGTTTGTTGGATCAAAGTCGATCCAGCCGAGCTCAGGACAATACACCGACACCCAGGCGTGAGAGGCGGCGCCGCCGATTAGTCGCGAGGGATCTTGAGGCAGAAGGGTCTCCAAATATCCGCTCACATAGCGAGCGGCAAGCCCCAAAGAACGTAAACAGGCGATGGCGAAATGCGCAAAATCCTGACACACGCCGCGCCTGTGCTCAAACACTTGGAAGAGAGGTGTTGCGATTGTTGTAAATCCAGGGTCGTACGCAAACTCAGTAAAAATACGGCTCATCAGCTCATGCACAGCGAGCAGCACTGGTCGTCCTGGCAAAAATGCCGGCTTGGCGTACTCGGAGAAAATCGGGTCAATATTGACAAAAGGAGACTCGAGCACGAATTGGCGAGCTTCCAGTACGCCCCGCTGCGTATCGCTCTGCAATAGCGCCTGTACCTCTTCCCACGGAGGCGTCATCTCTAGATTTGGAGGTAAAAGAGAGAAAAGCTGCACCTCGCTCGCAGCGTGCACATCTAACGTCGTATGAGGCTCCTCTATAGAAAAGTACACAACACGGTTCCCAAAGACGTCCTTGCGTTCCTGGTACACTGCAGGCTTGGGTTCGATCCGAATGCGAGCATCCACGCAGCGCTGCCGCGAAAGAGAGCGCGGCAACAACCGGGCTTCATTATGACACAACGTCACCGGCTCACGGTAACGATACTGCGTTGTATGACTGACCTGATACAGCATTATTGAATGTCCACCAATTGCTGTGGAAGATCCGTCTGGCGAAAATAACTCACTGTGATGGCGTCAGAAAAGGCGTGTAACAGCTCTCCGACGCGGACAAGAAGTTGATCAAATTCTCCGTTCGCGTCCTGCCCGCGAGACCCGTTCACGAGGCGGGGCAAGTCGACGAGTCGTAGCATGGTCAATGCTTCTAGCACGAGTCGCTCTCCGGCGCTGCGCTGTGGAAGCCTTGGCTTTGCGGGCAGAGCTGTCACATGCTCCTGCAAGCGCGCGTACTGGTAGGCGATGGAACGCGGAGTGCCTTCGTCGAGCAACAACAGATCGAGCACAGGAATCTCCTGGATATGAGAACGATAGCGGCGTCGATACGTGACCAGGGTATCGGTGATGGTAAGAAGGACGTCCCACAAGGCGGCGCTCGACCCATTGACCGCGTCACGCCCCATCCGCAGCAAACCGCAACTAAAAACCGCGCGCTCTAAACGGCGCCCCATATCGAGAAAACGCCAACCATAGCCTCGACTCATATTTTCCGTGCTCAAACCGGTAAAGGCCGCAAGTCCAAATATCAATTGCTCTAACCCGGCAATAGCCGTACTCGGATTCAATGGCGGTTCAAGCACATGCTGTGAGTTATTCACCATCCGCCAACAGTCATCCGACAGCCGGTCTCGCACCGAGCGCGCCGCCAGCGCCATACCGTTCAGCGTAAACTGGAGACTGCCAGGTCGTTGGCCATTGCCGATCACATCGAACATTTCCTCTTCTGGAGCAGCAAGTCGCTCTGCCGCCTCTTCTCCGACAAATCCTGGATAGGTCGTCGTCAGTTGCGTGACCAAGTGCAGCAACATCGGGAACCCAAGTTCCTCACGAAGAGGGTCGGCCTCGACGAGTCTCATCAAGACAGTTCTCAATAAACGGGCGGTTCCTTCTGCGCGTTCTGCATAGCGACCAAGCCAGAACAAGTTATCCGCCACGCGCCCTGGCACCTCTCCTCCGGAACGGCTCACATCGACTGCATGAGCAGGTGAACCGGACAAGCTCACGGCCCGTTCCGGCTCTGATGCGAGCACCCAGGTATCTTTGCTGACGCCGCCCCGTTGGTTCGAAACCACCCAACTATCGGGACTCGGCGATACGCGGGTGAGACCTCCTGGCATCACCACATACGACCCATCTCGTGCAACCAGAAAACTGCGCAACACCATCGGGCGGGGTTCCAATCCGTCGCGCGTCAGCACCGGCGCCGTGGA
>CAZUFQ010000990.1:0-2267 GCA_964618735.1 uncultured Enterobacteriaceae bacterium | reverse complement strand
CGACGACCTTGGCCCCTTCCCGAGCAAAAATCTGAGCGGTGGCCCGGCCTATACCCGAACTTCCGCCGGTTACCAAGGCAACCTTTCCAGTTAATCGTCCAGCCATAGTATTCCTCCTTTTTCCATTTTGTTAAGAAATCTCATTGCAACAATGAAGATCGGAAATCACTTCTTCAGTTCCTATGGATGTTGCAAGAATTCTATTATTTTCGGGTTCACTTCCAGGGGACGCTCCAGATGCAGGAAGTGGCCAGCGCCTGGGAGGATAACTTTCTCAAGCCCTGCGGCGAAAAACTGATCCATGCTTTCGAATGCTGCTAGCCGCCCAGGACGATCTTTCGTGCCATGCAGCGCCAACGCTGGTACGGGTGTGCGCGTCGTTGTGACTTGTTCTTGTAAAGCCGCCAACGCAGGGTCGCGGTTCGCCGGGTTCATGGTGTGGCGATAATAGTTCAGTGCTGCGGTGACGACGCCCGGCTGACGGAATGTCCCTTTGACGCTTTCCATGACTTCGCGTGGGATGTCGTACTCTGGCGATGCGTCACGCCACCATTTCTCAACAAACTCGTAATCGTTGGCTTGGACCGCTTGCTCGGCAAAAGGCATCTGGAAGAAGTACGCGTGCCACCCGCCTTTGATCATGTCGTAGTTTGTCGCCAGCGCGCCCAGTAACGTCGCGGGATGAGCCGCGGCAAGCGTGACAATTCTCCGCACGCGCTCGGGCGCCAACGCTGCAGCCCCATACGTCGCCAAAGCGCCCCAATCGTGTCCGACGACATACGCCCTCTCCTCGCCCAACGCTGCAATCAACGCGACGGCGTCCTGCGCTAGTAAGATAGATTGGTAGCGTTCGTTTTGCGGGCGGCTGGTCGGCGCATAGCCGCGCATGAACGGCGCAACGACACGGAAGCCGGCTTCAGCCAGCGTGGGCCCCAAGTAACGATAAGTAAAGGCGTTATCTGGGAACCCGTGTAAACAAAGGACCAAGGGGCCGGTTCCTATTTCTAAATAGTGGAAATCAACGCCATTGGCTTGGATATGATCTTTACGGAAGTTCGTCATGTGTCCCTCCACAGCGGCGTGTTTACGAGCCTCATTCTTCTGAAGAGTACATTGTACTTTTTCGGCAGACCATTCTGCTATAGCATTCCACCCTACATGACCAGGACGCTACGGATGACTTCACCCTTCTCCAAGGCGGTCATGGCTTCATTGACATCGTCAAGCGCATAGGTGCGCGTCACTAACTCATCGAGCTTGAGTTTCTTTTGCATGTACAGGTTTATGAGCCGTGATAAGTCCACGCGCGGCCGTGCGGACCCGTATGCCGATCCCTTGAGAGTTTTCTCGCCAAGAAAACTCGCCGCCGGCAATGTCACCCGATCTTCTCGCGCCGCCGCGCCAACAATGATGGCGGTTCCGCGCCGACGGATGCAGGCATAGGCGAGCTCGATCGTCTTTCCTAACCCAATCACTTCAAAGGCGTAATCCGCGCCTCTACCTTCGGTGAGTGAGCGAACAGTCTTCACGACATCTTGCCGTTGCGGGTTAATAGTATGGGTCGCGCCGAACCGTGTCGCCGCTTCGAGCTTGTTGTCCAATAAATCAACCGCGATGATCGTGCCTGCGCCGGCCAGCACGCAGCCTTGGATGACATTCAATCCAACGCCGCCGCAGCCGATTACCACGGTGCTACTGCCGGCGGCGACCTGGGCAGTATTGATCGCCGCCCCAACTCCCGTAATCACGCCGCAGCCCACCAAGCAGGCGGTTTGCAGAGGAACCTCCTGAGGAATCTTAATGCACGCCAGCTCCGCCACCACGGCATATTGCGCCATGCTAGAGAGGCCCGCCATGTGGTGAATCGCCGTTCCATTCTTGCGCAAGCGCGACGTCCCATCGGCAAGGGTTCCGCGACCCATCACCACCACTGTGTTTTCACACTGCACGAACTCACCAAACGAACAGTAGTAACAATGACCGCAATAAGGAACCGCCGAGAGTACGACATGGTCTCCCGGCTTCACCAGCGTGACGCCAGGTCCCACCTCTTCGACAATCCCCGCCCCCTCATGTCCAGGTACGACCGGCAGCGGGAGCGGCAAGACACCGTGGATCACCGAATAGTCACTATGGCACACGCCATTAGCGACTACTTTGACCAACACCTCTCCCGCTTTTGGCGGATCGAGATCAACCTCTTCAACTTTTAAGGGCGTCTTCCGTTCATAGAGCACCGCTGCTTTAATGTCATGCCTCTCAATTCC
>CAZUFQ010000989.1:0-2272 GCA_964618735.1 uncultured Enterobacteriaceae bacterium | reverse complement strand
ACATTGTGAACCGTGGGCGTGTTTTCGACCACCAGTAGACGTTCACCTTGTAAACCGCCGAACCCCAACTCAGCAATGGCCGCGGCGCCATCTTTGAGGAGACGTTCTTTGTACGCGGGATCAGTCCAGGCGCGAGCCACAACTGTGGCTCCATTCAGGGGACCGATATCGTTCTCATAGGAATTGATTACTTCGTCAAGTTGTTCAGGCGTCACCAGCTCTTTATCGATCAAGAGAGATTCGATGGCTTTGGTGCGGATCTCACGGACTTTGTTTTCCGCGGGCGTCAAGCGTCGCGGCGGAAGAATTTCTATTTCGTGATGGTCGCTCATACTCATCCTTTATCTCTTCCTCCTTGAGGAAAGCAAGCGAATCCCATAGACTGCGTCCCGTGGCGGGAAATTTACAGACTTCATGCCTGAACAGAAGTCCCTCAAGAAAGGATTCGTAATGCAAATTGTACGCTCTCTCGTCTTTGTGCTGTGCCTGCTCACTCCTACCCGGATGTTCGCAGCAGACTCTCCCGAACCGAGTTCAGACGACCAAAAAACTCTCTACGCGCTAGGGTTAGCCATGAGCCAATCGCTCGCCAGCTTTGGTTTAAGCGAAGCCGAACTCGAACAGGTAAAAACAGGTCTCACCGATGGTGTACTCAAACACACACCAAAAGTGAACGTGCAGGAGTTTATGCCCAAGATTCAGCAACTCCAACAAGCGCGGGCTGCCGCCGTAGCTGAAGGAGAGAAAAAAGAAGGCGCAGCTTTTCTCGCCAAAGCAGCAGCAGAGAAAGGAGCGGTCAAAACAGACTCAGGTCTCGTCTTCACGACAATCAAGCCTGGAACCGGGGAATCGCCGAAAGCCACGGATACAGTGAAAGTCGATTATCAGGGAACCCTTACCGACGGGACAGTGTTCGATAGTTCTATTCAGCGAGGGCAGCCGGCGACGTTTCCATTGAATGGGGTGATCCCCTGCTGGACCGAAGGCGTGCAGCGCATGAAAGTGGGAGAGAAGAGCCGTATAGTATGCCCGTCGACTCTCGCCTACGGGGATCGTGGAGCGCCGCCGAAGATCAAGCCAGGCGCGACGCTCGTCTTTGAGGTTGACCTGCTTGAGATTGTCAAAAATAAAGAAGCAGGGAAATAAAGGAGTAGGCTGGGATGAAGCGGAGCGAATCCCAGCAAGGCATTGTATGCCTGAAAGAATGCTGGGTTTCGACGTCGTCTCAACCCAGCCTACAGCGCGGCTGAACTATCGGTGAGTAAATCCCCCCAATCCCCCTTTGGCAAAGGGGGGAAGCGCGTAGCGCTGGGGGGATTTTGGACAAGAGGCTCACCCCTGCCCGTGGCGTAGGAGTTTACCTGAGGTTACACCAGTTGTCTGGTCGTCCTTGACCGTGACTTCACCGTTGACAAGGACATAGTTATAGCCCTCTGCTCGTTGAATACGCCGCCATTCGTTGCCCGGCATATCATGAGCAATCTCCATCGGCAGGACTTTGATCTTGTCATAATCATAAATGACCATGTCCGCCGGCGAGCCTTCGCGTAGGGTGCCCCGATCACGGAACCCCGCGCACCAGGCTGGTTGCGCGCTCAGTTTCCAATGGGCCTCTTCTAAGCTAATCACTTGATTCTCGCGCACGAGCCGCTGGATTGTTTCCGTCGGATACCGGCCAGCGGTGAAAAACTTGGTGTGGGCGCCGCCATCGGATACGCCAAGGAGTGCGAGATCGGAACGCACGATCTCCGAAAGATACGGCAAACTACAGCCAATAGTCGTGTAGAATTCCGTCTTTAAATCGTCCGCCACGGCGAGGTCCAACATGGCGTCCACCGGATGCTTCCCTTGCCGCGCGGCAACTTCTTTCAGCTTCAGGTTTTCCCACTGCTTCAGATCAGGCCGTTTGACAGAAAGGACAAAAATCTCATCGAAGGAATCGCTAATGAGGCCGGACGTGTCCTTCTTCAACCCAGGCCGACGCTTGGGATCGGCCAACTTCGTACGCTTCTCTTCAAGAGTGCCCACCGTCGCCTCGAGCCAAGCAGGATCATCATCCCACAAATTCCAGTCTTCAAAGGTGAACACAAAACTGGGATCGGTGGTGACGCCTTGACCATAAATACGCAAGCCTTCAGCGCGGCAACGTTCTAACCACGCGAGCTGATTGCGGTGACGTTCCGGGAAGCGATCGCTTGCTTGCACGACGTTGTACAGAATGGGTCGGCCACTCTGGCGCGCCAACTCCTCAAAATGGCGTTGGGCGGATTCA
>CAZUFQ010000988.1:0-2275 GCA_964618735.1 uncultured Enterobacteriaceae bacterium | reverse complement strand
CGCTCAGTATAGCCAACGATTTGAGACAAGCTTTGATTGATCCGCAGAAAGCGGCCGTCGGGGGCCACCAGCGCCATCCCGATCGCCGCATCTTCAAACGCCCGGCGAAACCGCTCTTCGCTCTCCCGCAGCGTCTCCTCCATGCGCTTGCGCTCGGTAATATCCCGCACGATAGCCTGCCTATTTCCGTCAGCCAGGGCTTTCGAGCGGGACTCCACGTAGAACAGAGTCCCGTCTTTGCGCCGCACCCGGCGGTCCATCTGGACAACATTGTCTCCACCAGCGTGGAGATCATTCAGACGCAACGGCGCCTGCGCCAGATCTTCCGCGAACAGGAGGTCGCTGACATTCATCTGCAGGAGTTCTTCCCGTGAATACCCAGTCATGACGCAGGTCCGCGCATTCACCATGAGGAAGTTGGCCTGCGCATCCGTAATGAAGATCGCGTCGGCCGACTGCTCGATCAACGAGCGATACATGTCTTCGCGCGCCCGCAGGGCTTCCTCAACTTCCCTCCGCACACGGATTTCTCCGTACAGCGATTGATTGATGGAGTCTACCTCACGGGCCTGGCGGCGTGTGGACTGTTCAAGCTGCACAATTCCCATGCAGAGCCCAGTCACCAAAAACCCGACGAGCAGGATGACCTCGGGCACCGCCGAGGATGCGCCGGTCAGCATCTGCCGCCGGGGCCAGAGCCGTAAGCGCCAGGCTACGTCATGAAAGTTGAGCGCGGTCTCTTGGCCCCAGTGCTCCTCCTCTTGCCCTTCAAGCGGCGCACTGCGGTAGATCTCTTCCTTTCCGTCGAAGAGGGCGTACGTAAAATCTTCCCGATCTGCCTGTTCTAAAATAACGTCGAAAATCTTCTGTATACGAAAGACGCCAAGGATGACGCCGGCTAATTCATTTTCAACAAAAATGGGCGCCGCGATCAGAAAGCCTTTTCCCCCTTTGAGTAAATCGAGGATGGGCGAGACCACCACCCGCCGCTGATCACGCGCCGTTTCCAAAAGCGTGCGCCGTCGCTCCTCTTGGGAGAGGTCAACATTTTTAACGTCCTTACCCGCGAGCGGAACCAGCCACTTCACCCGAAACGCCGCATCGACCCACGCAATGCCGCTATATCCAGGGTAATGTTGCAGATAGAGATTGGCGTCTGCCTCCCACGCTGCTTCCTCGGGTGAACTTGCATACTCACAGCGTTTCGCCATCCGGACCAGCCCAAGGAGCCGGGATTCGAGTTCTGCTCCTAAGAGCTTGCGTGTGCCGTACAATTCTTCATGAATTGCTTGCCGAAGATGCACCTGCTCGCGGGCTCCTACTATCTGCCATAAGAGAAGGGTCACGGTAGCAAGACAGACTCCTAAAAGTGGAGAGAACCAGCGCGACGTTTTGTCAATGTCGTTGTCGGACTTCTGCCAGCTACCGGCGACAATCCCCACGCCCAACACCAGCAAGCCCACCGCTGTGACCGGCGACATTCGAGTGAGTTGGCTCCACTCATAAACCGTTTCCGGGCTGCTAAGGTAACCAAAGCTGGAAACGACTCCTAATGCAGCCACAAGAGATCCCAGCATTCCAGCTCCCAACGGCAAGTGCGTGGCCACATTGCTGGAGGTATGTTCGGTTCCCGACGGTGGTCGCAACTCCTTGAGTACAGACTGGCCAAGCAGGAGGAGGGCTATGCCAATCAGACTAAATCCAAGCGCCGTATTCAGGGCCATACGACCGGGGTGAGAGACTCCTGTTATGATCGTGTTGGTCAGCAGTAACTGATCGAGGCCGAGATCAACAGCAAAAAGATATTCGAGTAGGGTGAGAGCACTAACCCCAGTAATGGCGCTGGCGGTCGCTATGGTCAAACGTGGTCGCTGCGCTACAAAGGAGAGTAACCCCACACCAGTCAACACGAAGAGCAAGGCAGTGTTGGGTTGCACAGGGGCAAGAACTGGTCGCACGCGGACAAGCGCAAAAGTATGCGTATCCCATCCCATCAAGACGAGAGAGCCTAAGACAATAGCTATCCCTCCACTGAGGACGGCTATACCCCGCGACACTTGTAGGGATCGAGTCGTTTGCGCCATGTTGTCCGTGCTGACCCCCATTCGCTAGAGTATCAAATTCAGCGTGGATGTTTCAAATTGATTGGCTTGACGGGTGCATAACAAAATTCTGGTCAACGGGAAATCCGACGACAGCGAGCAGAGAGGGATCGTTTTCTCCTCTCCCCCAAGGGGCAATGGCATGAAGTTAAGGGGCATATAGCAGAAAAGTG
>CAZUFQ010000987.1:0-2281 GCA_964618735.1 uncultured Enterobacteriaceae bacterium | reverse complement strand
ATGGGAAACGCGTGCTGGCTTAACTGCGCGCCATTGCCCCCAGCGGGGAGAGGGAATAAGGAGCAGACAATGTTGCGCCGCTGACCTTCTCTATTTTGTCGCTATTCGTATGGTCTGACAATGCGCTTCGACAATGCGGTGCATGTCGCGCGCATAGCCGCCGCCGAGCATAATCACCAGTGGCAACCCGGCGCGTTTGGCGAATTCACAAACCATCCGGTCGCGCTCGCCAACTCCCGCCATTGTCAACATCAACTTACCAAAGCGGTCGCCTGCGAGGACATCGACGCCAGCCTGATAGAAAATGAGTTCCGGCGAGGACCGTTCCAGCAACTGCGGCAGCGCCTGCGATAAAACATCAAGATACTGCTCGTCAGTCATGCCATCAGCGAGACCAATATCCCACGAGCTGCGCTCTTTGCGCGCCGGATAGTTGTTTTCTCCGTGCATAGAAAATGTAAAGACGTCGGGGTCCGCCTGACAGAGCGCGGCAGTGCCGTTGCCTTGATGGACATCGAGATCAACAACAAGAAATCGTCGTGCCTCGCCGTCCGCACGGAGTCGTCGCATGGTCACCACCATGTCGTTGAAAATGCAGTACCCTTCGCCATGATCAGCAAACGCGTGGTGCGTGCCTCCGGCCAAGTTTGCTGCTACACCATCATCGAGGGCAAAGTACGCCGCGCCGATCGTGCCGCCGATGACTGCAAAAGCGCGTCGTACAAGCTCCCGCGACCAGGGGAGACCGATCCGCAGCATAGCTTTGCGCTCTAGTGTTCCGTCTACAAAAGCATACACATACTCGGAAGTATGCACGCGCAGCACATCATCGAGGGTCGCCGCCTCTGGCTCCAGTAAATCCTCTGGCGCGAGAATTCCCTCCGCCATGAGTCGTTCTGGAACCAGGCGATATTTGTCCATGGGATACGAATGATGCCCAATAGCAACCGTGTAACGAGCCGAAGTGAAAGCACGCATCGTCATTCTCTCAAAGTGAGACTCTCACCTATTTTTTACCGTGAGACGGGTCGCATGTCGAACGCGCGGTTGACACCTGCTTCATTCAGCCATACAGGGGAAGACTTCGACCGCACCGTATATAACACCAGGAGGAGGAGATTCCATGGCCGAAATGAAACACCTTGCGCCGACGCCGACGCCGGAAACGAAAGTATTCTGGGAAGGGGCCAAACGTCACGAGTTGATGCTGCCCCGTTGCAAGAGCTGCGGGAAATGCCATTTTTATCCGCGCAGCGATTGCCCCTTTTGTTGGTCCAATGATTTGGAGTGGATCAAAGCGAGCGGCAAAGGCAAACTGCACACCTTTTCGATCCCGCAACGCGCCGTGTTGGGCATCCCTGCCCCGTTTATCGCCGCCATTGTGGAATTAGAAGAAGGACCTCGCATCGCTACGAACATCATCGGCGTGGACCCCGATCCCAAGAACCTACGCTGTGACATGGAAGTAGAAGTCGTTTTCGACGATATCAGCGACACTGTAGCGCTGCCGAAATTCCGGCCCGTAGCCCAATCTGCGTAAGAGGAGACCGCTCATGACAGACTTCAAAAATCTTTCCGGTAAATTTGCTATCGTCGGCGTAGCCGAGTCCGATGAGTTGGGAACCCTGCCGCATAAATCGGCTCTGCAGCTCCACATGGAGGCGGCGCGGAATGCGATTGCCGACGCCGGCCTCAGTAAGAGTGACATTGACGGTGTCTTTAGTGCGGGACGCCAGATGTCTACCGAAACTGCTGAATATATGGGTCTACGTCCACGTTATATCGACGGCACCATGGTCGGCGGCTGTTCTTTTCTTCACCACGTGCAACACGCCATGGCGGCGATCAATGCGGGGCTGTGCGAGGTCGCACTTATTACGCATGGCGAGTCCGG
Organism: uncultured Enterobacteriaceae bacterium; assembly: GCA_964618735.1. Lineage (GTDB taxonomy): Bacteria > Desulfobacterota > Binatia > Bin18 > Bin18 > SYOC01. The sequence continues at coordinate 387 of CAZUFQ010000987.1, read as the reverse complement.
GCGCTCGCGGCTGGCGATGCCGAACATGAGTTCATCGAAAGATTCTCTCTTGTGGCAGTTTGAAGCGCCCTACGGCGTCGTCTTTCCGTTCACTGCCTATGGATTTATCGCCACTCGTCACATGCATGAATATGGCACCACTCAAGAACAACTTGCTGAAGTCGCCGTCGCTACACGCGCCTGGGCGCGGCTCAATCCCAAAGCCAACCAACGCGGCCCCCTGACCGTTGACGATGTGATGAAATCGCCGGTCTTAGCCTGGCCGTTCCATGTCCTCGACTGTTGCCTGGTCACAGACGGAGGCGGGGCCTGCATCGTCACCTCCGCCGAACGCGCAAAGGATCTCAAGAAAAAACCTGTCTATATTCTTGGCACCGGCGAATCGAT
>CAZUFQ010000986.1:0-2291 GCA_964618735.1 uncultured Enterobacteriaceae bacterium | reverse complement strand
CGTCCATGTCGACGACGACAGAACAGCGCGGATCGCGTTTGAGGTTTTTACAAGATTGGCGATTGGTTGTAAGTGAGATGTAGACGCACTCACCATCCCAATAATACCACAACGGCGCTTGGTGGGGATACCCGTCTTTGCCATTGGTCGCTAGTCGTGCAACCCACCGACCTGAGAGAAACTCGTCTATTTCTTCTTTGTTCATTGCTACATGTGGATGCCATGCAAGAACACCGCTGACTTTCATATACACCTCCTATCAGGCTTATTGCTTATAGCTCGCTCCCTCTGGTCGCTTTATAGCTCGCGCACTACGTGCGCTCTATGGCCTGCTCCCTGCGGTCGCTCTATGGCATATGGCTGATAGTCGGAACTATCTGCCATAGAACGAGCGTAGCGAGTGAGCCATCCGCCATAGAGCGAGCGCAACGAGCGAGCTGTACGCCATCCACCATCTGCTTGACAGAAGGAGGGCAAAGCTCGCACTATGAGCCATGCACTGTCGGTGCGCAACTCGCGCACCCAGGAATTTGCTGTCATAAGGAAAGTGTGAGATGAAACTCTCCTACACTGCTCTGAAAACGTTTCAACAATGTAATTTTCGTTATCACTTGCGCTACAACCGCGGATTGGCCGGCAAACCTCGCCCTGCCGCCCAATCCTCCCGTGCGTTGCACGGCGCTTTGCATCTCTTTCACCAAGGGTTGAAGAGTGAGCCGGAACAAGAGCAGAGATTATTCCCTCAGACTGCGGTTTCTCTGGAGACTTTACTGTCCTACTTCAAAGGATACTACGATAATCCCACACACCCGCTCAGCGAGAGCCAATACCAAGAGGGCCGAGAGATCCTGACCCGCTACTGGGAAGCGCACCGTGGCCGGTTTCCCGCGCCGTATTTGCTGGAGGAGAAGTTCAGCCTGCACGTTGGCTCATTCATTTTAGCCGGTCGGTTCGACCGGGTGGACGAGCTGCCGAACGGCTATGAAATCATTGATTACAAGCTGGCGCACAAGAATCTGCTGCCGCCCGATCCGTTACAGTTGGATGTGTATCAGCTCGGCTTTCACGCGAAGACGGGAGAAACGGCGAAAAAGTTATCCTTCTACTTTCTTCGCTCCGGACAAAAAGAGAGCATCGAAGCAGATGAACTGCCGGCGTCACAGTCGCGCGTCCGTGCCTTGTGTCGTGACGTAAGCCGTGAGCAGGAATTTCGTCCGCACGAAGGAACCTGGTGTACAAATTGTGATTTTCAGGAGTTTTGTCCGGCCAAAGCGCGGAACCCCAGGCCTGTGCCGGCCAGCGCCAGAGCCCAACAATTAGGGCTGAATTTTGATTTGTAGAATCGTTACGTTTCTTTGGAACACCATCCCTGTTTGTTAAGAATGCAATCAAGCTCTTCTTCTAACGCAGCAAAGGCCGACAATGTTCGAAGCGGGATGAAGTCGTTCGTGAATTCCCCAACCCGTTGTACTTGCTTGAAGGCAGAAAAGCTTTTAAGGCGACGCCCATGCAATTCGCTAGCCTGCCGGAGAAGTTCATGGAGAACAGCTTTAGGGTTTGGTAGAGATTCAAGATCTTTGACAGGGGGTAATTCTAGCAGACAACGTCCATGCGGATTTCCAGCAGCAGTACGAATAGCGGTTTCATCGAGCAAGAGCCAGGCTTCTTGCATTCGGACTGGCACGACACAAACCGTCCGATCATCGCTCCAGACTTGATTTGAAAGCTCTGCTAACGCTTGATGGATTTCTTCTTTCCGACTTCCAGGAGGGGCTGTCTCTGCATCCCGGTGGACAAACAGCAAGTCACAGGGATACAGTTCCAGACTCAAATTGATTCGTTCTGACAGATTTTGCGGACGCCTGGGCAGTCGTCTCAGATCGGCCCACTCTGCTTGAATCGGCTGGGAAATGCCGTGTGTTTGCAGCAGCTAAGAGAGAATGGGAATGAGTGCTTTATCTGAACTGCCACCCGTAAGCAGGGTATAACGGAACTCCTTCATTCGGTCTGTTCCGCAACGAGCTGGAATCCGGGAATAAATGGCTGAAGATCCGGGCGGTCCACCACGCGCCGTGTTTTTGAGGTCGGTCGCCCCATTTTTTCTTGTTCCTCATCATTAGATTCTTGTTGCCCACGAGGAACTGGGTTGAGATAGGCAAGTAACTTTCCCTTCGAAACAATGGTCGCGTGCTCCGCGTCTTTTGCCCGCCAGGTGCCAGGAAGACAACTGAAACAGACTCGTTGAAAGCGGCGTCCTGCGTGGATAGTTTCCTTCAATTCGGCAACGAGCA
>CAZUFQ010000985.1:0-2305 GCA_964618735.1 uncultured Enterobacteriaceae bacterium | reverse complement strand
CCGTTTCGAGCTCAGATGAATACCAAGCTGGCGGGCATTTGACGCATTCTTGGCCATTTGCTCTCGTCAGGCATGCTTGCGAACGAGGCCAACGTATGTCGGCGTGGCGTGCCAGGCTCACACACCCGGCTCGTTGATTTGCCTCGTTCCTAGTTGTGTAACTCCAGAAATCTGAGGCAGCGGCCGTCCTTCGAGCCTCACTGGCCGCCCCATCGAAGCTCCCAGGCGCTTCTTCTAGGCTTCCTATCTAGCCACTGCCTCAGCGAAGGACAGCAAGCCTTCGCATTGTCAGGTCTTGCTCGCTTCCATGCAGAAGCTTTTCAAGTTAATTTCTGTGCCGTCAGACTTATCGAATCTGTCCAACGCCAGAATTTCTCTGCCATCCAAGGTAAGGCTCGCCAGGACGGACGAGGACACGCTACCTGTCCCAGTCTCGACCAGCCACCCGTACCCTACAGCAAGGAGAAGGAGCATTCCCCACACGAGGTGATGGATGTGTCGTCCACGGATATAGATGTCATGGAAGGGTCCAAGATGAGGATAATTAGCATAAGCGAGTAAACAGGTGACGCCGAACGTCAGAACAAAACTAATCGCAGCGAGAAAGAGACGGCGTTGCGGTCTGTGGGGAATGTGCTGGTGAAAGAGTTCGCTGATGAGCGGATGACGAAAGATCAGAAGGACGACGCGTGTGCCACAAATGACGGCCAGCAGCCATGTTCTATGTAGCACAATTGAGCCTCTTCTTCACGGATATCGCTTGGCGCTCTATACCCGCTATAACGTCCGCACAGCGTCTTCCAGCTCTTTCGCTAGGGCGGTGTAGCTCTCTCCTTTCAGCAACCTGGGCGCACCGAAAGCCAGGTCCACGCGGCCCGAGCGTGGCCAATGGGCGTGCCGGTGGAGAATCTTATCTACACCTCGCAATCGAACAGGTACTACGGGTACCTTCAACCGCGCCGCGATCAATCCAATACCGGGCTGGAAGGACTTGATCTCTCCAGCTTCCGTTCGCTCGCCTTCCGGAAAAAACAATATGGACCAATCGTCGCTAACCAGTTCTCCCAGGTAGCGTAACGATTCGCCCGCGCCGGCTTCCGTCTGGGGAACAGGAAACGCACTGAAGAACAATGCGACCAACCAATACAGGAAGCTATCCCGAAACCGTTCATAGCGCGTGTGGCGGTCCGGAGAAAAGTGCGCATCAAAGTATTCCTTCCACATGGCCGGTGCGACGCGGTGTCGGTATCGGGCGGGCAAAGCAGAGAGGATCAAAGGCGTGTCCAGGTGGCTCTGGTGGTTTGGCGCAAGAATGACAGGTCCCCGTAACGCAGCCAAATGCTCGCGGCCGGAAATATGGGCATGCGCGAACATTCGGACGAAAGGCAAGAAGACCGTGGAGAGCATTGTGCGCCGAATCGCTCTCGCAGGCCAGGACCGGTTCCATGTGGGAAATAACGGAGCGGCAGGATGTACGCTCATTTCTTCAAGTGCGGAAACCGAGCGGCCGCCTGTTAATACGGATTCGTCGACGCTGATATCGAAGTGCTTTTCGAGATCCAACATGAGTTCGACACGATCGAGAGAACTTAGCCCTAACTGGTCGAGAGTCGTCTCCGGTGTGACGTTCTTGTCCGGCGTGTACCTCTGGAGAAGGTCGATGAGCGTATCTTTGGTTGTGACTATTGCTTCCGAATGGGGCCTTTTCTCCATCCACGCTTGGATCTCGCCGTGTTTCAGCTTCTGCGTGCCCTCCGTGCGCGGCAGGCGCTCCCCAGGCCACAGGGAGACTTCTCGTATTCTCTGGTGGCCTTCGAGTCGCTCGTTCGCCAGTCGGACTATTTCTTCCGGGTCGACGCTGTTGCGCAGCACCAAGACCGCATGGACGCGATCCCGGCCCACTACCGCGGATTCCCGCACACCCGGCACCTGGTTCAGAATGTTTTCTACATCTTCAGGGAATACGTTGAGCCCCTCCGGTGTGACAATCACTTCTTTCTTGCGCCCCTGAATCACCAAGCGGCCTGTGTCATCAAATCTTCCAATATCCCCGGTGTGAAACCATCCATTCTTGAATGCCGACGCCGTCTCAACGGGAGCCCGGTAGTAGCCCGACGTGACACTCTCTCCGCGAACGAGAAGCTCGCCATCCGGTGCGATCTTTACTTCGACGCCCGCGACAGGCTTGCCGACTGTACCTTCCTTGATGTCGAACGGATTGTTGAAAGCCACAACGGGCGCTGTTTCGGTCAGCCCATAGCCTTGGATGACTGCGAATCCCAGACGTGACCAAAACCCCTCGAGT
>CAZUFQ010000984.1:0-2307 GCA_964618735.1 uncultured Enterobacteriaceae bacterium | reverse complement strand
CCCTGGCAAAAGCGGGGACGCGGCCGCAGCGAGGAGTGGGGCGGGCAACTCTTACGTCTCCTATGGAGTTGCAACGGCGGTATGAATATGCGACAGCCGCTCTCCAATATCATTTTCCACAGATCGATGCCTGGTTGGCGGATCATGATCCCGAGCTTTGGCGTCAAATTCGTCTTGAAGACGAGGAACTCAAACGTCTCCAGCAATTAGGCGTTTCAGAAAGTCGATTTCAAGCAAGACTCGACTTCTTTCTTGCCTGCTGTGAAGAGGCGGAACGATTGTATTACGAGGCCCGACCGCAGGAATTGCGCCTGCCTCCGTTGCCGGCAGGCAAGCGAATTGCAGTCTATTTCGAGTACGCTGACGGCTCCTTTCAAAAAGCGGACGAGCTCGAATGATCGTTCTCTGCTGAAGTCAGGCTCCTTCTCCAGAAAGGAGCCTGCATCCGACAAATAAAGCGATGAAGCACTACGCCGCTTGCTGCACTTTCTGTTTGAGCAGCTTGGCAATGATCTGGTCGATGACTTGATCCGCGAGCGCGCGCACCTCATCCTGCGTCTTCGGCTGAATCGGGTGCTGCACCAGGATGGGTTCATACTGTCCCATACCTAAAGCGGTGCACTGCGCATGGGCGGCGCCAATGAACTCCGTGGTGGTGACGTTGGCGGTGGGAATGCCTTTTTCTTCGAAGTAAATGACATCGTGCGAACTGCACGAAATGCAGGCCCCTCAATCGCTGAGGGCTTCAATGATGGCGTCACATTTTTCCGTAAGTTCAACGCGAATAGGCTCTGGCGCAGGTCGCGCTACCGTCGGTTTCATGCGGCGGAGCACCTCTTGCACTCCGTACTTGTCGCGCAAAATCTCTTCTACGCGATCAAGAAAAAATGCACCTTTCGCTTTGCTGATGTCAAGCAGTCCAATCGTTGCGCCCGCAAGCGTATCCAACCGAGGCGCGAATGCTTTCTGCGCTCGTTCCACCTTGTCGGTGGGATCAAAAAGAACTTCTCCCATAAGCGGCCTCCTTTCCACCAATGCTTTTTTCGTTATACCCGAATTTCCTTCGTAGTAATTTTGCTGCCAAACTCGCCGCCCGCCCAGCCCGCAACCGCCGCCGAGAATCGGCCTGCCGTGCCGCCAGCCACGATGATGGTAATATGTTCTGGTTTAGAGAACTTGGGAAACAGTGTGTCATCCGTTGCCGGCGGCCGCTCTTTCTTTGCAGTCCTAAGCATGCTCACCCCAGCGCCCTCACCGCCATTCACTCCAGGGCGCAGCTCGCGCAAAGGACGGCGAATCTTTTCATAAAGAAACTGGCGAAGATCGTTTTTGGACCATCCGTCTTGCTTGAACGTCTTGGCGTGCTCCGGGCAGACAACCAACACGGTGTCCGAAAACAGCGGGAAGTTTTTGTGATTCCAGAGGCCGGCCATCGTCCAACCAAGTGAGAGCGCCAATTGCTCGGCATCACGGCTTGCGTGATCACTGATCTGTAATGGCGAATGCGCGCCAAACAGCGTGATCGTGCTTTGCTCGGGACGATAGCCGCGTTCGACATGCAATGGTTCCCAAGGACTTTCTTCTTCGTTTTCGCCCGTACAAAATGTATACTGCGCCGGATGCCCCATGGTAGCTTTAGTGATTTCATGGGGCTTGGCGCCGCCGATGTTGATAATGCACAGGCGGAAAGTGCGTCCAATAGTAGCGTTCGCGCGGAAGCCATGGCCGAGAGTATTATGTCCACAATTGACGCCGATTTGCTGACGGATCGGACCGTTGATAATCGCCATCGGCGTGGCGGAAAAAGTAGTCACGTTAATGCCATGAATGCAGAACTGTTCCTCGCACATGGCCTCAACGCCAGCCAGCACCACCGGGAAATAGGAGGGATGACACCCCGCCATGACCGCATTGATAGCTACTTTTTCAACAGTCGCACGTCCGTAGTTTGGACCAATGAGCCCAATGAGTTCTTGGGGATCACGGTCCGTCGCCGCCAGCATGCGCGTCACTCGGCCTTCAGTTGGGGGAATGACTGGCAGTCCATCAGTGACTCCACGCGCATAAAGGAGTTCAATTGGATCGTCTTCCTGGACCTGGATACGTTGCGAAGCCAACGAGGCAGTTTCTGGCATAAACGCCCTCCTTGAGCCGCTCAAGTCTGGCATGCTTACTCGCGTGCTGTCAAGCCGAACCGGGGACGGATGGCAAGTAATGAGAACGGAGTAAGAATAGCTGTCTATCACTTATTCTGTCAGCACAATCCTCATCTCTCCGCACTCATCACTCGGTACTCGTCACTTGATG
>CAZUFQ010000983.1:0-2320 GCA_964618735.1 uncultured Enterobacteriaceae bacterium | reverse complement strand
GCATTCACCCAGTCAATTTCTTCCGGAGCCACCGCAGCCCGACCCAAGGTGTCTTTCAGCGTCGCGGCGGCATTTTCTCCAGTTGGCTCCAAAGCAAACGCCTCGTAGGCTTCACAGCCCATGGCGTGCCCGAGGATTTCTCCGTAAATATGGGCCCCTCTGCGCTCGGCTCGGCTCCGTTCTTCTAAAATCAGCACACAGCCCCCTTCGCTGACAACGAGCCCGTCATGGTTCTGATCAAAAGGGCGAGAGGCGCGTTCCGGCGTTTCATTTAAGCAGGTGAGTTCTTGGGTGCGCCCGAGACTCGCAAAGGTTAAGGGAAAGAGCGGACTTTCCGCACCGCCAGTGATGCACACATCTAACGTGCCATTCCGAATCATATCGGAGGCTACGCCTATGGCGCAGAGACTCGACGCGCAGCCGCCGCCAATTGTAAACGCCAGGCCTTGGGTGCGAGCTGCGATCGCTACTTCAGCAGAAAGAGCATTGATGTGTAATCCGACCGAGACAAAGGGGTTGATACGACTGGCCCCGCGCTCAAGGAGAATCGACTGTTGTTCAACGCCGTCTTTGAGACTCCCCACTGAAGTGCCAAGAATAACTCCAGAGCTGTAGGGATTTCTCCAATCCGGAGTGAGGCCCGCATCTTCGAGCGCTATCTGCGCGCTGGCGACTGCTAGTTGTGAGACATGCGTCATCCGACGACGTTTTTTTGGCTCAATACGCTCCGTATAGCTGTCGTCAGGAATTTCGCCGGCAACTTGACAGGTGTAGCCCGTAGGATCAAAGCGCGTAAGTCGCCGAATTCCTGAACGTCCTTCCACCAAAGAACGCCAGAATGTCTCTTTCCCTATCCCGAGTGGACTGATAAGACCTATTCCAGTAATGACGACTCGCCTTTGCATATGGCTCCTACTTTGGGCTCGGCGACCTGAGTTACTTATCGGAGAATTTCCCCCGCCGCTTAAATACTTTAATTCTACTAAAGCCTACTGCGTCGCTCCTAACGAAGCTACAAAATTTTTCGGTTGTTTAGTAGAATTCTCGTGGAATTTTCGTAGAATCTGCGTATGAGCGCCACTGCATTCCTCGTCTTCTCCCCCTTCCGCCTTGATCTCGCGAACGAGCAGCTCTGGCGGGGCAATCAACTTGTGACACTCCGCCCCAAGACCTTGGCGGTCTTGCGCTATTTGGTGGAGCATCCTGGACGATTGATCCCCAAAGAAGAACTGCTGAACACCGTATGGAAAGGCACGCGCGTGAGCAGCACCTTGCCGAAGGATTACATTCAAGAGCTTCGCAAGGCGCTCAACGACGCCACGCATGCGCCCCGCTTTATCGAAACCGTGCATGGCCGAGGGTACCGCTTTATTGCCCCCGTCACCCCCACATCTTCCTCTGTTCAAGGTTCAACGTTCCAAGTTCCAGGTTTACAAAAAGGAGATGAGAGGCTGGGATTAGAAACTTTGAACGTGGAACGTGGAACTTATCTGGTGGGCCGTGAAGCAGAACTTGCGCAACTGCATCACTGGTTTGCAAAGGCCAGACTCGGGGAACGACAAATGGTGTTTGTCACGGGTGAACCAGGCATTGGCAAAACGACCCTTATCGAAGCGTTCCTCGCGCAGGTCAGCGCCCAGAAAGATGTCCTCATTGCCCAAGGACAGTGCTTTGCGCATTACGGCGTGGGCGAAGCGTATATGCCAATGCTGGACGCCTTGGGGCAGCTCTGTCGAGAGCCGCACCCCAGGAACATCCTCTCTTTGTTACAGCGCTATGCGCCGACATGGTTAGTGCAGATGTCAAGCGTCAATAGTCCCGAAGAACTCGATCTGCTCTACCGCCGTATCCAAGGCGCTACCAAGGAGCGCATGCTCCGTGAAATGGCCGAAGCTCTCGAAGCGATTACTGTAGAGCACCCGCTCATTCTTATCCTCGAAGACCTCCATTGGAGCGATGCGTCGACGCTCGATTTGTTGACGGCTCTAGCTCAGCGCAAACCGCCCGCCCAATTGTTGGTCATTGGCGCTTATCGCTCTACCGATGTGCGCCGTGCTAACCATCCTCTTAACACTGTCAAAAACGAATTGCATTTGCATCGCCAATGTGAAGAGCTGCCATTGCGCTTTCTCGTGGAAGAAGCCATCAGCGATTATCTGACCGCTCGATTCCCGGACAGTACGCTTCCCGCCATGCTGGGGTCCTCCATTTGCAAACGAACCGAAGGCAACCCTCTTTTCATGATTAACATGATAGACAATCTAGCCAGGCAAGGACTGATTGCTCAGCGGCAGGGAGTATGGACCGTCCAAGCGAACGT
>CAZUFQ010000982.1:0-2366 GCA_964618735.1 uncultured Enterobacteriaceae bacterium | reverse complement strand
AAGTAGTGACGGCTGAGCTACCACTTGCCGCGTAAAATCCCTACCCCTGAAAGGGCGATGCTCCTGGAGCGACCTATCTCCGACGCAGTTGAGATCATCGTCATCACATGGTGGCGATCGCTTGATGCGATACGAGGTTTTGCCGGAACCGACCTCGAAGGAGCCGTGGTTGCCGATGAAGCGGCTTCTCTGTTGACCCACTTTGACCAGCGCGTCCAACACTACGAGATCACGGTCAAGGATGATGTTTCATCTTAGTCTATCACTGACTGGTTCATCGTCAGCGTTTGACAGACCCTCTACCATGCACTAGACGGGGAGCATAAAGTTCTCGTAAAGAGTTCGGATAAGGAGGAACAACATGACGACGACTGATCGGCTAGACTCAGAACTTGCGGCTCCCCTGGACGCTTGGCTCAAGGCAACTAAAGGTGGGATTAACCTGCATGATATTCCAGCAGCGCGGAAGATGATGGATGACCTCTTTGCCGCCCAAATGGCCAAGGCTCAGCCGATCGAGGGCGTCAGCACGGTGGACAAAAAGGCTCCTGGTCCTGCGGGTGCTCCTGATGTCTTCGTGCGAGTCTATCAACCAACGGATCGACCCGCCACTTTGCCCGCCCTCCTGTGGATTCATGGCGGCGGCTATGTGCTGGGCAGCGTCGAGCGAGACGATTTGTTGGCCAAGCATTTAGCCAAAGTCGGCCAGTGCGTGGTGGCGTCGGTCGAGTATCGGCTTGCTCCTGAATACCCCTTTCCCGCACCCGTTGAAGATTGTTATGCCGCGCTCAAGTGGCTGTCAGCCCATAGCGCCGAATTTGGAGTGAATAAATCTCGGATCGCCATCGGCGGCGCGAGCGCAGGCGGCGGACTCGCGGCGGGCCTCGCCCTGCTGACGCGGGACCGGGCTGAAGTAGAGCTCGCCTTTCAACTGCTCATCTATCCCATGATCGACGACCGCAACATCGCGCCCGCCAGTGATATCGTGCCGGACACCTTCGTGTGGACCCGAGAAAATAATCTCATGGGCTGGAGAGCCCTGCTTGGTCGAGAGCCCGGCGGAACAGAAGTATCTCCTTATGCTGCAGCCTCGCGTGCGACAGACCTGAGAGGTTTGCCTCCAGCGTATATTCCGGTGGGCGACCTCGACTTGTTCTTAGATGAAAACATTACCTACGCGCAGAGGCTGTTGGCGGCGGGAGTGCCAACCGAGCTTCATGTATATACCGGCGCTTTCCACGGCTTCAATGGTTTCGTGCCGGGCGCAGAGGTCTCGCGGCGCTTTAATGCAGATCGTGATAATGCCCTCAAGCGCATGCTCCACCGTTGAACCAATACTCTGTCCGCTTGCATATGAGAGTTGTCATTACCTGATATCGGGTGCCACTGCTGGCTTGTCCAGCAGTGCTGTAGAGCACAGAACGAGGAGTCTACAATGCAGAAGGGAATTCTTTCAGGGCTGCGAGTGATTGACTGCGGCACGTATGTCGCCGGGCCGGCGTCAACGACGATCATGTCGGATTTTGGCGCAGAGGTGATAAAAATCGAGCGACCGCAAGGCGGGGATCTGTACCGCTTCATGGCGGATCTGCCGGGGTTTGCCAAAGCGGACGTCAACTGGGCGTGGATTCTAACCAGCCGGAATAAGAAGAGTGTGGCGCTCGACCTCAGTTCGCCCCAAGGACGAGAAGTCCTCATCCGTCTGGTCAAGACAGCGGATGTCTTTGTCACCAACTATCAACATCCTCTGCTCGAAAAATTCCAGTTGACCTGGGAACATCTGCAACCGGAAAACGAGCGTCTCATCTATGCGCATCTAACCGGCTACGGAGACGCGGGAGAGGATGCCGACGCCCCGGCCTTTGATGCGTTGGCGTATTGGGCACGCTCGGGCCTTATGATGAGCGTCGTGGGCCTGGATGGCACACCGGCCGGGCCACGGCCAGGGATGGGCGATCATCCAACCTCGGTGTCCCTCTTCGGGTCGATCATGCTCGGGCTGTATCATCGTGAACGCACTGGACGCGGCGTAAAGGTCGGAACGTCGCTGATGGCGAGTGGAGCCTGGGCGAATGCGTGCGACCTGCAAGCTAAATTCTGTAACGCTGAATTTCCCCAGCGCGGCGCTGACGGCACGCCGCCCAATCCGCTGGCGGCGGGGTACCTGAGCCGCGACCGCAAGGCGTTCCTGGTTGTGCTGCTGGACCCTGATATCGAATTTCCCAATCTCTGCAAGGCGCTCGGCTACGAAGAACTGGCGACCAGTCCGTTGTTTGCGACTACGAAAGACAGATCCGAGAATGCAGCAGCATTATTCGCGATTCTGCAAGGGCAGTTTGAATCGCGCGATCTCGCTGAATGGCGGG
>CAZUFQ010000981.1:0-2384 GCA_964618735.1 uncultured Enterobacteriaceae bacterium | reverse complement strand
CGCAGCTTCATCGCTCCCATGCGTTACGCTACGGGTATGATCCGAAGGTGGTATGCTTGTATTGGTCCACGTGGTCGTTGTGGTCATTGGGGTATCCGGACCAGGCGTGGCAGAGAAGTCGGGAGCTGGTAACCTGTGCGCGGGAGCTGTCTCACCCGTATAGTTTGGCGGCGGCCTGCTTCGGCGCCGGATACTTGCATTTTTTTCGCCGAGAGGAGTCGCAAGCCCTGGCTCATCTGGCCGAAGCCATCAGTCTCTGTACCGAGTACGGCATGCCGCTGTTCCTGGCCACTAGCATAGTCCTCCAGGGCCGGGTGTTGGTAGGTCAAGGGAAGGCGAACGAGGGCGTGCACCAAATACAGGAAGGGCTTACGTCCCTGGACGCGATGGAGGCCAGACTAGCTCGGTCAGCGTATCTTGCCCATCAAGCCGACGGATATGCAGAGCTAGGACAAGTGGATGTCGGGCTGTCGTTGGTAGCCCAAGCCTTGGCGTTCGTCGACAAGCAGGACGAGCGCTTCTATGAGGCGGAGTTGTATCGGTTGAAAGGTGAACTGCTGCTCATGCAGGAAAATCAAAAATCAAAGGGCAAAGAGCAAAAGGCAAAAATAGAAACCGATCCCTGATCCCTGTTGCCTGACGCCCAGATTTTGGTTCACCGAAGGCTTTGACACCGAGGATTTGTAAGAGGTTGAAGCGTTGTTGAAGGAGTTAATCTGAAGCAAATAATTATTCCCTGAAAGCATATCGCTGCCTGTTTCTTTTTCCATATCTATTGCAAAGACCTCTGGGCCGTCTAATGTGTATCCTACCCAAATTTCCTGAACTGGGGTATGAAACCGCTCTGTGTGGGGCGCATCTCAGATGGAGAACCTTGCGAGGGCCAGAACAATGAAACAATATATAAAGCGGCATTCCGCTGTGCTTATCCTTTCACTCCTGTTGTTCGTCGCATTGGTTGGCTGGGATGCTGTCGTGCTCGGTGAAACTGGAGTGTTAGCGCCAGAAATCGCCGGTCAAGTCTGGATCAATTCAGAACCGCTCCGCCTTGCTGATCTGAAAGGCAAGGTCGTGCTCGTAGAATTCTGGACATTTGGTTGTTTCAATTGCCGGAATGTCCAGCCTCATGTGAAGGAATGGCATCAGAAATATGCTGGAAATGGGCTTGTCGTGATCGGAGTGCATACACCCGAAACAGAGGTGGAGCGCTCTGAGGAAAACGTGCAGCACTACGTTCAAGAAGAAAAGATTCCATATGCGGTCGTCACTGACAACGATTTCACTACGTGGGATCGGTATGGCAATCGTGCGTGGCCGGCCGTGTACTTGATCGATAAGCATGGTCTCATTCGTTATCTGCATATTGGCGAAGGCCGTTACGCGCAAACGGAGCAGCAAATTCAAGATCTCCTTGCTGAGCCAGAATAATTATCACAGAGCCATTATAACCAGAGCGGCTTGGTCACGAGCGCGAGCCGCATGAAGAAGTTGCAATAAAGATGAACGCCACTATCGAAAACACCCAGAGGCCTCCTCGTGCGCTCGGAAAGCTGCTCCTCGGCGTTGGGCTTCTTGCTGTATTGATTGTTATAGGACGGCAGGCGGGAGCGTACATTCCGCAGTTCGCCCAATGGGTGAACAGTCTGGGCGTCTGGGGGCCGTTTGTTTTTATTCTTGGCTACATTGTTGCTGCAGTAGCGTTTGTTCCAGGGGTGCTGTTGACGCTGGCTGCTGGAGCGATCTGGGGGATTTTTCCGGGCGTGCTGTACGCTTTTGTGGCGGCGGTGTTAGGATCGACAGCCGCTTTTCTCGTGGCGCGTTATCTTGCCCGCGCGGTGATTGAACGGCGCATGGCGGGCAATACGCGGTTTGCCGCACTCGATCGCGCCGTCGGTGAGCAAGGCCGCAAGTTGGTCTTTCTGTTGCGCCTTTCTCCGGTGTTTCCTTTCAACATTTTGAATTACGCATTGGGACTGACCAGCGTTCGTTTTGGCGATTACGTTGCGGCGTCGATCGGGATGCTGCCGGGCACATTTCTCTATGTCTATTATGGCAAGCTGATAGGCGATCTTGCCGCGCTAGCCGGCGGCGCTGCGGCTGAGAAAGGGACCGAATACTATCTTTTTCTCGCTGTTGGCTTAGTCGCCACCCTTGTGGCGACAGCTTTTGTTACGCGTATGGCGCGCACGGCGTTACGGGAAGCGACGGGAGAATAGCTTGGACATTTGTTTTGTCCCACTTCCCGAAAGATCGTATCTTTTCCTATTTGGGTTGACCTTCTCAGATTCCCCTCACCCGCAGCCGCTTCGCGTCTGCTGCCCTCTCCCCAGCGGGGAGAGGGATAGGGTGAGGGGCGTGTGATAGACAAAAGAAGAACAAAGGAA
>CAZUFQ010000980.1:0-2390 GCA_964618735.1 uncultured Enterobacteriaceae bacterium | reverse complement strand
CCAATGAAGCGTTATTGAAAAAAACCGAAGCCGCGCGCCTGCAAGGGGAAATCTCGGATAAATGGGCGTATTACCAGGCTGAGCGGATAAAAGCAGCCATACAAGAGGCCGCGCGCAGTTCCTGGCTGGCGGCGGGGAAGGAACCGCCCGCAGATTATGCGGAAAAGGGGCAGAAGTATACCGCGGAACGAGAAGAACTTCAGCGTGCAGCGCGAGAGCTGGAAAAGCAGCGCGATGAGCAGTCCGAGGAGGCCGACCATTTATTTCATCGTCACCATTGGTTTGCGTACGCCGTCACCCTGTTACAAATCGCAATTTCGCTGGGCGCCGTTGCAGCGCTAACACGAACCCAATCAATATGGTTCTGCTCGTTAGGGGTCGGATTCGGCGGCATTGGACTATGGCTGTTTGCGCTTTGCAAGTAAGAGCTCTCCATTTTTTCTCCTAGATAAAGTTTATTCTACATCGTGGTTACGATTTTCCTCCAGGCGCTTTCGGAGCCTCTCCGCTGGTCTTCCGCTGCACATGAACGCCTTCAGCGAGATCCCAACTGGCGTTCATCACGATTGTCTCTTCTCCTGTTAATCCCGTCAGCAACTCTACTTCCGCGCCGTAGTCTTTGCCTACCTGCACTTTGCGGTAGTGGACGGTGTCGTCAGCATCGACAACAGCGACCTGGGCGCCAGCGGCGCTGGTGAGAATCGCTGACGCCGGCACAAGCACGGGCGGGGTATTCCTTTTAAAAACAAAATGAACTTGGACATACATACCCGGCAGCAACGCGTTATCCGTGTTAGGCGTCTGCACCTCGGTAAGCAAAGTGCGGGACGCGGGGTCCAATGCACCAGCTGTTCTCGTCACCATGCCCTGAAACGTACGTTGCGAGTATTCCTGTACGGCGACATCGGCGTTTTGCTCAAGCTGAATGGAGGGAGCAAAGGACTGAGGAACATTGACAAAAATGCGCAGAGGGGAGGTTTGTACAAGATGGAACAGTTCCCGACTAGTGGGAGAACTCCCTGCGGAAATCAGCGCGCCTGGATCTACATTCCGCGCGGTAATCACTCCAGCGAAAGGAGCTGTCACCTTTTGAAAAGATTGTAATTCCAGGAGGCGTTTGACATTGGCTTCATTTGCCTTGATGTTTGCTTGCCCAACTTCAACAGCGGCCCGAGCTGTTTTCAGCACATTTTCTTGTTCATCGATTTGTTGGCGAGAGATCGCTTCTGGTTTCACTGTCTTGAAACGTTGCAGCGTACTCTGGGCGAGTTCGGCGTTCGCTCGCACCTGGAGCAGATTTGCTTGTGACTGCGTGAGCGCTGCTCGCGCTTGGGCCAACTCCTGATCAATCT
This sequence comes from uncultured Enterobacteriaceae bacterium, assembly GCA_964618735.1. GTDB lineage: Bacteria > Desulfobacterota > Binatia > Bin18 > Bin18 > SYOC01. Next base: position 1,038 of record CAZUFQ010000980.1, on the reverse strand, counting down.
CCGGCGTTTCAATTACCGCCAATAACTGACCAACCGCAACATGATCGCCGATATCGACGAACCACTGCTTGAGGTATCCGTTCGTACGAGCATAGATGGCGGTTTCCCGAAAGGCCTGGGTATTGCCTGGCAAGATGAATTCTTGCTCGGCAGCCGCACGGCGCACGTTAACAATATTTACAATAGGTTGCGCTTCTTGACGCGCCTGGGCGGCGGAGAGTAATGCACGTTGCTCGTGGAGACGTGGGACAAGGCCAACACCGAGGAGCCCGGCGAACACAAGCACTATCGCTGCTACGTGACGGGCGCGTAATCCTTTGGGCTCTTCTCCGCTCGCCTTGTCCTCGTCCTGCAGCGGATGCGAGGAGGGAGGTAAGGTAAAATTCTCAGGTAATTTCTGATTCATGGAGATCTGTCTTTCTCTTTGTGTCCACCTCTTTTTACGCGACACGAGACACAACGATCGCACCGCCGCAGCCTCAGCGCAAAGCGGGCTCTCCTTCTTCGTCAATACGACGATCAAGATCGACAGGAGCCGTCTTGCGCAAATAGCTGTATACAATAGGAACAAAAAATAAAGTCGTAAACGTCGCAACCAGCAAGCCGCCGATCACAGCTCGGCCCAAGGGCGCATTCTGTTCACCGCCTTCGCCCCACCCCAACGCCATCGGTAGCATTCCAATGATCATCGCCAAGGCGGTCATGAGCACCGGTCGGAGCCGCGTCACGCCAGCTAGAAACGCGGCGTCTCGCTCATCTTTCCCAGCCCGCCGCTCATCATTCGCAAAGGTGACAAGGAGAATGCTATTGGCCGTTGCGACCCCAATAGACATGATTGCTCCCATCAGCGACGGGACGCTAAAAGTCGTCTGTGTCACAAACAGTATCCACAAGATGCCAACCAGCGCGCCAGGAAGCGCCATCAAGATAATGAAAGGATCCAACCACGACTGAAAATTCACCACCATCAGGAGATACACCAACACGATGGCAAACAGGATGCCGAGTCCCAAGCGCACGAAAGAAGCCTGCATCGTC
>CAZUFQ010000979.1:0-2400 GCA_964618735.1 uncultured Enterobacteriaceae bacterium | reverse complement strand
CCAGCGTCGCTTCGTAGCCCGGAGTCTTTAGCTCCGGGCAGAAGTGAGGGCGTACCGAGTTTTCCAACAGTGTCATTTCATGCTTACTCTCATTCCCAGGCTCTGCCTGGGAACGCCACCCTCAGGTGGGATAGCGCCCTAATCCCACGACATGCCCGGGCAGAGCCTAGGCATGAGAAACCTCTAAAGTTTAGAGTTGGTCTTATTTGTCCATCTCTGCCGGCTTCTCCCATTGTATGTCACAATGCAGACGAGTGAGGAGGATGGTTTTTATTTTCCATCCATCTTTCTCCTTGACATAGTCTTCTTCATAATGACCATAGCCTTTGAAGATGCAGTTGGGCAGCCGCAAGTAATCGAACATCGCCCAAATGCCTCGCGCCGTGGTCGGGCTGGTGAGTTCGATCTCCGGCATATATCCCTGATGCACGGAGATGCCCTTGGACAGGGCTCGGATCACGGTCTCCACTAAGTTCGCACGTCCGTTACAGCGCAGCTCTGGGAGTCCATCCTTCGGACGGTCACTCGGCGCGTTGAAGTAGACCGTTGTTACATCTTCAGTAAACAACTCCCCCCACTCTTTCCATTGCTTTTGGTCCATCAAGCGAAAATAGCGGGCTTTCACTTGTTTGATTTGCTCAAGGTCAGCCATCATACTGGGGTCCATATCCAATTCCTCCTTTTTGTTTCTACTGTTTCACTTTGAGTTAGTGTGCGGTGAAACCGCCATCGATCACCAACTCTGACCCAGTCACAAACGACGATTCGTCGCTGGCCAAATAGAGCACGCCGTACGCGATATCTTCCGAGGTTCCTACTCGCCCCAGGGGATGGGCCGCAAGTAGCGCGTGCATGCCTTCACTCTGCATCAGGCCCCGCACCATCTCCGTATCCACTACACCAGGATGCACGGAATTGATGCGGATGTGATCCTTCGCATACTCAATCGCCGCCGTCTTCGTGAGAATGCGCACCGCGCCCTTGGTGCTATGATAGGCGGCGGCCATGCCCGTTCCGATAATCCCAGCCCCCGAGGAAATGTTGATAATCGATCCACCTCCGGCTTTGCGTATAGCTGGGACGGCGTATTTCATGCCGAGCCAGACGCCGGTTTGGTTGACAGCAATCACTTGATTCCACAGTTCCATGCTGGTGGCTTCCACGCCCTCTGTGCGAAAGATCCCGGCATTGTTGACCAAGATATCCAGCTTGCCGTATGTCTGGACGGTCGTTTCGACAGCTGACTGCCATTCTGCCTCTTTGGTCACATCGAGGGGAACAAAGGTTGCCTGTCCGCCTTGCTTCTGAATATCCGCAGCGACTTTCTTCCCCAGGTCTACAAGAATGTCTCCAAGGACAACTTTTGCTCCTTCCTGGGCAAACAAGCGGCCTTCTACTTCCCCTTGACCGCGGGCTCCTCCGGAAATGAGCGCGACTTTTCCAGCTAATCGACCTGCCATATTGCTTACTCCTTCACTTTTCCCTGCTTTTGTTCTCACTCATTTAGCGTATCTTGCTTGCCCGTGCAGCCTCCCGCAAAATCGATGCGCAATTTTTGGGTAGTGGTACAATTTAATCGGGTCGCCTTCTTGCGCAGTAGGGGTCCGATTCATCGGACCCGCCACAGGGCTTGATGAATCAAGCCCCTACACGGTGAAGCGCAAGGGTTGCTCGTTGTCAGGAGTCATCCATTCATGTGAAATTGCACCGCTACCAATTTTCGCTGCAGCTTGACAGGGAACGGCGCGGCTCGTATAGCGCTGAGAGAGTTCTCCACCTATCGCGGGCAACCATGACGTTCGACGAAATACTCTCGCAGGTCCAAGATCTGCTGCAGCGCGAGCAACGGGTTTCTTACCGAGGCTTGAAACGGAGGTTTGATGTCGACGACGAGTATCTCGAAGATCTGAAGGAAGAACTCATTGGCGCCAGACGACTCGCTGTCGATGAAGACGGCCGCTTCCTGGTCTGGACCGGCGCTGCGCCCGTTCAAAGTTCCACGTTCCAGGTTCCAAGTCCTCCCCAATCCCTAACCCCTCACACCGAATCCCCAGCAGAGCGTCGGCAACTGACGGTGATGTTTTGCGACTTGGTCGGGTCAACTGCTTTATCGACACAGCTTGATCCGGAAGAATTGCGTCAGATCGTGCGCACGTATCAAGAGACTTGCACGAGCATAGTCCAACGCTACGAGGGGTATGTCGCGCAACACTTGGGAGATGGGCTGTTGGTGTATTTCGGTTATCCCGCAGCGCATGAAGATGATGCAGCACGAGCCGTCCGAGCAGGGTTGGAGATTAGCAAGGCCTTGCGTCAACAGGTTCCCGCCCCCATGAGGGGAAAGGGAGAGGGAAAGGGTTAAACGATTACGCCCTTACAAAAAACCCCCCCCCCGATCCC
>CAZUFQ010000978.1:0-2409 GCA_964618735.1 uncultured Enterobacteriaceae bacterium | reverse complement strand
GATCGTCCGGATTCCGCCCTCGGTCATCGGTTTCTTTAGCGTAATCGCGCTCATTAGCAGGAACCTTTCTCTGTTACGCCGCAGCAAATGGGAACTGACTCACTTCAATCATGAACTCTAACCGTAAAAGGAGATCTCGACTGATTTGCTCCCCTTGTGGTGAAACCACGGATAAAACAAATACCGTATCCTCATAGCGGGCGAAGTTGACGATCGTGGGACGTTGTTGGGGATCAAGCACTGGCAAGGCCTTAATAATGTACTGAAAGTCGTCCTCCGTTTTCGGAGGTCGATATTTGTCGAAGGTAACGGAGACTTCGCCGTTAGCAGTAGCAGAAGCCTTGAGGTTATTGTAAACAGGTGTCCTTGCCGAACTATCACCTCTTACTACTCCAGCCGCAATAATGGCGTAGGAGGTCAGGTCTGCTGGATGCACCACCGCGTTTCCAACGCCTCCCGGAGGACCTGCTGGCCCTTGTGGTCCTGGAGGCCCCCCGGGTCCCTGTGCTCCCGCTGGCCCTTGTGGACCGGCAGGTCCTGCGAGCCCTTGTAGCCCGGCCGGCCCCTGCGCTCCTGGAGGGCCCGCTGGCCCTTGTGGCCCTGGAGGGCCGGCTGGTCCCGGTTCGCCGCCTCCTCCTTCAACGGCGGGTCCCTGTGGCCCGACGGGTCCTTGTGGTCCAGCAGGCCCTTGCGGTCCGGCCGGTCCCTGTGGGCCAATCGGTCCTTGCGCTCCAACAACAGCGGCCTCGCCTTCTACGCTTCCTACACCTTTCATGGAACCGCACAGCAACCACTCTTGTAATAACCGTAAATGGATGAGATACGGTCGACGCTCTTCGTCAATAACCACGTCACGCCCGTCATCAACCTGCCACTTACCAGAGAGCACATCTTGCACCAGGGGTACGGTCACTTCCGCCAACAACACGCCTTCCTCATCAGGCGGCGTCCCACACTTTTGTCCTTTGCCCAGCCACAAGGGGCGCAATTCCGTCACCCAGATACGGAAGGCCGCTCGCAGGTACGTACATGCCTCGCTCGCAGGTATGCGTAAGGATGAAGGTGGAGAACCGAACATAAAATCCAGCGGAGAACTGAGCGGTGAACTCCATGGGGAGGCGGCGGTGCGCACGGCTGCTTCAAATTCCGGCAACGTCGAGAAACTTCCAGGCCCATCGGCGATTTCCACTAATTTGAGCCACGCCACAAAATCGCGGAGTGCATCTTCTTCTCTCTGGTCGGGCGGATCAAACCACAGCTCCAGCTTGAAGTCGTCGGCTAGCCGCGACGGCGCCATCGTCTCGTCCTCACTGCGACAAGGTTCGCCAGGGATCGGAACCATGTCCGTTGCGCATTCACGATAGCTGAGCACCACATACAGCGTCACACTGTCGCCTACAGGCGAACCGAGACGTTTCAGGAGTTCATCTAGGTTTTTTTCCAGAGCAAGCCAGTCATTCAGGAACGCACACTGCGCCGTCGGCACGCATGTCAATTGGCCGCGCGGCGTAATCGCCACGCCGGGAGCAACGGCAATTTGCGGGCCTCTAACGTCTGCTTCGAGAGTAACGCGTAAACCGCAGACCGTGCCATATCCAAGCGTGTCGCGGGTCAGCCACTGATCACGGCCCGACAAGTAGGCAAACTCCTGGGTGAACTCATCGATGCCCAACACCATGCCGAGAGTATAATTGACGTGCTTGGTCGGGTCCGGCGGCGCTACACGCGGCGTCGCTGTTATCGCTGCAAACCCACTCATGTTGTGTTCTCCTATGACAAAGTTGTTGAGCCGTTTAGTCGATCGCGTCCAATGACTTGTCGATCCGTCACATTGTAAGGGTGCCCCGGGGCGAGATAGTTTTCGGACAGATATCCCTTCCCCAACACCATCGGCGTTAAAAACTGAGGCGCACGACTGCCCAGATCAACGATCGTGTCGTCGCCGAGCCGCGCCTCGCCGACTCGGAACGACGCCCAATAAAATTTCGCGTCAAAGATGGTATGCGCTGGCTTCTCCAGGTTGATGAGACGTAAGGCCAGGGCCAGTCTGCGTTGATGCTCGGTTGCATCAGCAGCGTCGTCCAGCGGGGCCGGCAACAGCACCGTGAAGCGGTGTGCGGTGCGCTGCATGACCAGCACCACCCCTTCAAACTGATACCAGTCACGGAGCGGGGCTCCATCCATCGGCAATTGGGTAGGCAACGATACATTGTCAAACGCTTCCCAACTGGCGCCGTACGTCGCGTTCAACGAGCCAATATGTTGATAGCGACGCGCCAAAAAATCTTGCCAGCGCGTGGCGTCACTAGTAGTCGCAGACGGCGTAAAGCCCAGCACATCGCTTACGAACTTTTTCCAGATGCTTGCCTCAGGTTCGGTAGACGGGGCCGTAAGCGGGAACTGTCCACT
>CAZUFQ010000977.1:0-2416 GCA_964618735.1 uncultured Enterobacteriaceae bacterium | reverse complement strand
TTGATCCGCCAAAGCATTTCCGACAGGTGTCCGTAGGGGTCAAAAAGGCGTCAGCCGCAACGAGAAAATAGAGAGAATTGAGGTGGCTGCCCCGCTTGGACTCGTACTAAGAATAACGCCTCCAAAGCGCGTCGATTTACTATTGCGTGACAATTCCGAAACTGGGCCGCGGAAGAACCCGCAGATTTTTCAAAGATAGGTCAGACGCGCTTACCTTTGGAAAAGCTGTCTCCCAAATTTGAGACAAAGTCGGCCTTGCTGGCTAATACGCTGGATAACCGTCGAAATTGTCGTTTATCCTATAGTTAGGCAATTGCCAACACTTTTTATGCGCATGTTAGATTGCACAAATCCTTTCGCTCGCGATGGCTTTGTTATACTCCGTAGATTTCTACATGGTCGCGAAGTTGCGGAGATGCAGACGGCTGTCGAATCTTTGGTAGATTCCCCACCTGATTGCGCTTGCTCGCGCCCTAACAATACCCTCCTGCCGTTCCGGTGGAGCAATCATATCGCCGAGATCGCCCTGGCTTCCAGGCATCGAGTAAAGGTTTTGAGAGTGGCTCTAGGCGCTAACGACCTAAGATGGATTTCAGGATACGTCAGCATCAAGGAGGCCCGGAGTCCCGCCTTGTGGTGGCATCAAGACTGGTGGTGCTGGGATCATCCTGTAAGTTATCAACCTGCTTCGCCACAAGTCGCTCTCTTATGCTATCTCACCTCAACGGACGAGCGTAACGGCGCACTTCGCGTTTTGCCGGGCACGCATCACAGGAGTGTGCCGATACACGCTTGGCTTCCGCGAGCTACTGCGCACGGCACAACTGGAATTGAGCCCAGTCACGTCGCAATGAGCGATCACAAAGAGCAACTTACCTTGAGTTTGCACGCTGGCGATGCTGTCGCCATTGACTATCGGCTTTTGCATAGCACACACGGCAACGCCTCTAATCTTAGACGCGATTGCGTGATCCTCAATTTCACTCCTTCATGGCGAGAACTTCCTTTCGACATTCAGGGTCATCTGATCAGCCACCCGGCACTTCCTACCGCAGACGAACGTCCAGGAGTTCCCTTGTGGACATCCGAGCTTATTCCGCAGTTTAGCGGGGAACCGAGGGACTTACCCGTTACCCGGATGGCACCGCATCACTTTGAGATCTCAACCATTGCAAAGACGATCACCCAAATCGCCTAACCAGTCGATGTAGCCAACCGCTCCACGACGTACAGCCTCAATCTTGCATGATTAACACACGTTTATTTCAAGCCGGACTTGCTGCCATCAGCGGTGGCTAATCTTTTTTCCGTTGGATGGGCCCCTCGACCTACTTGGCCGGCGTTACGATCATCTCCTCGTCCAAGCGTTGGGCGGTCTCCCGTGGACTTCGCATGCTGTAATGTTTGTACACGATTCTTTTCGCGTCTTTGAGGTCAAAAAGCTCGGCAACCGTTTCGTCATTCACGCCGTCTTCGTCTGGAATGTAGCCCCTGGTTCTGAACTGTTGCGTGGAATCGTCGAAACTGCCCGTCTCGGTAACCCGCAACGCCGACCAGTTGTAAAAAAACGTGATGTCGTACTTGTTGGATTTCGGATTGAAGGTCACAAAAAACAAAACAAGCCTATGTCTCCTTAGATTATCTGGAAGATGACGCTCGGTGTCGAATTCCAGATAAGTGTTGTCCAGAACTGAGGTGACTGTCCATGTGCCGATCTCCTTCGTGGTAGTGCCATCCGCATTATGAAAATCGACGGCCACATTCCAATTTCCGACCAGCGGAAGCAGCTTCTTCATACCGTCCTGAATTCTGGCATATCTTGCGGCTTCTTCGGGGTTGACCGGCGGAGTTGCCCACGTCGTCACCGCAACGGCTGCCAATATCAACGCACACAGCGATTTACTTTTCATAGTGATTTCATGAATATATTTGTAGGCCCGGCAAGAAAATGACTGATTGGCTGCATTTTCGGACATGCATGAATCGTCTTTGACAGGGATTCGCGCACGTTGAATGTGCGCGTTCAAGTGCCCGAAGGCATATTGCGCTGGAACGGGTTTCTCATCGCCGTGTCAGAGAACCGCCGCAGGACGTGGAGCTTAATCGATGGCGCCGGGCTGCAGAAAACGCCACGGAAAGAGAGGGAGACGCTCGCGCAAGTTGTTCCAGACTTTCCCGCTCAGCTTTCTTTAGCAGCCTGGCGGGCCGGGTACAAGTAAGAGCGGCCGGGTCCTCCTAACCAGAACCCGGCCGCCTGACTAGTTACGTGCTGCAAAAACTTTAGAACCGCTTCTTGATGCCGACGAACCAGGTTCGCCCCTTAGCGTTCGCTGTCTGCTCGTCGTAACCGTTTTCGAAAGATGCCGCTACGAATGGCGGCTGCGCGTCGGCCACGTTATCCACACCAAGTGTTATT
>CAZUFQ010000976.1:0-2423 GCA_964618735.1 uncultured Enterobacteriaceae bacterium | reverse complement strand
CCTGTAACCCCCAGATCCGTAGTCTGGTGCTCTATCCATTGAGCTACGGGCGCATCTTCGAAAACAGGGATGAGTGTTCAGTTTTGAGCGTCGAGTCATGGATGACGCGTGGCGACCGCACGTCATACCGTCTTCGTCTCAGCACTCGGCGCTTTTGGCTCAGTACTTACCAGAGGGGGAGGTTATACAGTCGGGAGGGAGAGGGGGTCAAGTGATGGCTTCGGGGATCGGTTGCGGGATCGGCCCAGGTGATGCAATGCGGGCTGCATGTCAGAAGATACTCTTGCTGACTTCAGCGGAATGTAGACTTTCGTTGCCAGCTGTGTCCACTGCGGTAATGGACACAAAATAGGTGGTATTCATCGCCAGATTATTGAGCTGATAGGCCGTGACCTGTCCCACTGAAATAGGTGCCGCATAAACACCGCTCTGCGTCCCAACATACACCTTGTATCCGGCTAGGTCGGAGTCCGTATTCGCCGACCATGACAGACTGGCCGACCCGGCGGTCGTCGACGGGTTGACCGTGAACGAGACCGGGAGGGTCTTACTGGTCGCGCCGGTGGCGGAGACGGTAATAGTTCCGCTGTAGGTGCCCGCTGCAAGCCCTGCGAGATTGACGGTGGCGGCCACGGTGCCCGTATTGGTGCCTGACGCGGGGGAGAGGCTGAGCCAGGCGGCATTGTCTCCTGCTGTCCAGGTCAGTGTTCCAGTGCCTGTGTTGGAAATTGCAAAAGATTGGGCTGATGGATTGGACGCGCCGGATGTTCCAGTGAACGTCAAGCTCGGTACGCTCAGATTGATGATCGGATTGGACGTTGGAGCCGGAGCAGGGGTGAGCGTGAGCGATACCGGAATGACTTGCGGCGAATTGGTGGCTCCGCTGGCCGAGACTGTGACCGCAGCGGTATAGGTGCCTGCGGCCAGACCAGTCAAATTCACTGTAGCGGAGATCGAATCGGTTTCCGTCGTGGTGGTCCCTGAACCGGTTGAGAGGCTCAGCCATGCGGCGTTGTCACTGGTGGTCCAGGATAAGGTGCCCCCGCTTGGATTCGTAAGATTGATCTGCTGTGCCGTTGGCGCGGTTCCCCCTGCAACAGCGGAGAAGCTGAGCGTGCTCGGGTTCAGCGAAATGCTGGGCGTCGAGCTGGTCCCACCAACCATGAGTGACACGGGAATTGTGGTTTGGTTGATACTGTTTCCAAACCCTGCCATTGCAATGACCACGCTCGCCGTATAGTTCCCTCCGGAGAGACCGGATGGGTTCACGCTTACTGTGACCTGGTCCTGCTCGGATGCGAGGGTTCCCGCAGAAGGCGTCACCGTAACCCAGGGTGACGTGGTACTGACGGTATAATTCTTGGTTTTGTAGTTCCCTTTCCAGAAGGTGATCGATTGTGGTGCCGGAGGTGTCCCTCCCGGTGTCGTAGAAAAACTGAGCGACGTCGGAGCGACCGAAAGGGCCAATGCGGGCAACGGAACAGCCAAAGCCAGCAGACAGACGGCCACGCCGAGGGCACTCCAAACTCCAAACGACCAGGTCGGTGAGGATGCAGTTCGTTCCGTCTTTGTCCAGCAATCGGCTGCGTTCATGAAGCCCTCCTTACTCCTCGCTCCTTGCGTCTGAATTGCCCCACTTCTATACGGGCCGAGATAGGGGCTGCATGGGGAAGTCCGCTTGTTCTTCGTTGAGCAAGGGCTGTGCCGTTGCGAGTGGCTCGTTAATGTCAGAGGAAATCTCTAGCCGGCAAAGAGTTTATGCGGATTGGCTCTGGTGGCCGATTTGCCTGGATATATGAAGTGGAGTGTAGGTTTGTAGGGAAACCCAGCCGCGTCAATGCAAGACGGAAGATACGAAGAAGAATCGGGTGCAGCTGGTTATCCGCCAGAGATGACCGGCCTGATTTCTATGACATCCTTGTCGGCGAGCATCTCGTCTTCGGTGACCAGTTCGTCGCCGCGAATAATCAAGTGCGCTTCGACCAGGAGATTCAGCTCTCGCAAGACGTCCTTTGCTTTCTTGGGCCCTTTGACGTCCACTGTTCGAGACGGATGGCTGAGTTGCACACGCATGGGCCGATCATATGCCGCCGATGGAGCGGTGAGCAAGGGGGGCGTATGACCGAGGGCGCAGGATTCATGGGCCGTATGTGCCGGTACGCCCTTGGAGGAGAGATTGAATACTGGGGAAGGTGACGAGGGCGCCTTTCCACGGAGAGGAATCCGACGCTGAGGCGCAGTCTAAAACTGTTTTTTCTGGAAACGACAGAATGAAGGTGGTTCCTTGGCCGACGGTGCTGCGAACTTCGACGGTCCCCCCATGCTCTTGAATGATTTGGTGGACAATCGAAAGGCCCAGGCCGGTCCCGACATGTTCTGCGCTCTCGTGTTTCGTCGTAAAAAATGGGTCGAAGATGTGCGGC
>CAZUFQ010000975.1:782-2442 GCA_964618735.1 uncultured Enterobacteriaceae bacterium | reverse complement strand
ACTCCGCCCTATCGTTCGGTGGCCGAAAGTGCAGCAGAGCGCAACCAAGAACCAGTGGAGGTCTTCATCGACTTGGCGTTGGAGAACCACATGAAGCAATTCTTCCTCCAACCACTGGTTAATGAGAATCAAGACGACGTGTTAGAGATGATGAAGCATCCCCGGGCGGTTGTCACCTTCTCAGACTCTGGCGCGCATGTGTCGCAAATCATGGACTCCTCACTGCAAACGCATCTGCTCAGTCACTGGGTGCGAGAGAAACAAGCAGTGACCTTGGAAGATGCTGTACGCATGTTGAGTTTCGTGCCGGCTACGCGTTGGGGCTTACAGGGACGCGGACTGCTGCGTGAAGGGTGGGCCGCGGATGTCATCGTGTTTAACCCTGACACGATCACACCGCAGTTGCCGGAAGTTGCTCATGATCTCCCGGCTGGCGCGCGACGTTTGAAGCAGAAAGCCGCTGGTCTCATGGCCACGGTGGTAAACGGTCAGGTGGTGCTCCGGAATAACGAACCCACCGGCGCATTGCCGGGGCAGTTGTTGCGGGGTCCGCTGGCGCGGGGCTTGTAAGGTTACAGAGAAACAAAAGCTACGTCACTCCGGGCGAGCGGAGCGAGACCTGGAATCCAGGAGGCATAATCACAGACAAACGCATGTACTTCCTGGATGCCCGCCTGCGCGGGCATGACGACCAATTCTGGAGGGAAAACTATGGGAACATTGTCCGGCTATAAAATCGTTGAGTTTGCGGGGATCGGCCCCGCCCCGATGTGCGCAATGCTGCTCTCGGATATGGGCGCTGAAGTCTTGCGCATTGATCGGGCTGAAGACGCCAACTTGGGAATCCCCACTGACGCGAAGTTTAACGTGTTGGGACGCGGCCGCCGCTCGGTGGCGATCGATTTGAAGCGCAAAGAAGGGGTCGAGGTCGCGCTTAAACTGGTGAGCCAAGCCGATGCGCTGCTCGAAGGGTTCCGTCCCGGCGTCATGGAACGCTTGGGCCTGGGGCCTGATCTATGTATGGCGAAGAATCCCAAACTCGTCTATGGACGCATGACTGGCTGGGGCCAGGAAGGGCCGCTCGCGCTCGCCGCTGGACATGATATTAACTACATTGCCTTGACTGGGGCGCTACATTCCATTGGCCGCAGAGGCGAAGCTCCAGTGCCGCCTCTTAATCTCGTGGGCGATTTCGGCGGTGGCGGCGTCTATCTCGCGCTTGGAGTCGTGGCCGGTATTCTCGAAGCCCAGAAGTCTGGTAAAGGTCAGGTCATTGATGTAGCAATGGTCGATGGTGCAGCTTCACTAATGGCGGCCATTTATGGCTTACGCGCCGCCGGACGATGGACGGACCAACGAGGCGACAATATCCTCGACACTGGCGCGCATTATTACAACGTCTACGAAACCAGCGACGGCAAACACGTTGCCGTCGGCTCAATCGAGCCCAAATTCTATGCTGAACTGCTCCGCTTGTCGGGCTTGGCCAATCAAGAGCTGCCGCGTCAAAACGATAAAATCTCCTGGCCGGCGCTCACTGACAAACTCGCCGCTATTTTTAAAACCAAGACGCGCGAAGAGTGGTGCAAAATCATGGAAGGGAGCGAGGTGTGCTTCGCCCCTGTTCTTAGCATGCAGGAAGCGCCGCAGCACCCGCATA
>CAZUFQ010000975.1:0-772 GCA_964618735.1 uncultured Enterobacteriaceae bacterium | reverse complement strand
TCCAGTCCTGGGACATGGGCCGGGAGTGTACCGGATCGACCCCGCGGTTCAGCCGCAGGCCGAGCGGGATCAACCGTCCTCCCGCCGCACCAGGGGAGCATACTGAAGCTGCGCTGCGCGATTGGGGATTCAGCGCTGCAGACCTCGAACAGTTACGCCAAAGCGGCGCAATCGGGGCTAGATCTTAGTGCTAACCCTCACGAATTTTTCTTATCTTGTGTAGGCTGGGTCATGACCCAGCCTACTGCTATGGACTTTTTTTCACTTCAGCAATCACACCAGCCACGACTCTTTCAGGAACGCAAGCACCTCTCGATGATATGCCTCTGGGTCCTCATAAAAGGGCATGTGTGCGCAGCCTCGCAAAATCTTCAGGCGTGCATTCGGTAAATAGTTCGCAGCAATCGCGGCGTACTCTGGCAAAACGTAATCATGCTCACCTGCCACCACCAACACAGGAATCTTCACGCGATGCAAGTCGGCGGTCCGATCCCAGGCAGCCAGGGATCCGGTACAGTGATAGAGGTGAGGCCCGAACATCACGGCCCCCGCCGGGCCCAGATCCTTAAGAGAAGCCAAAACGGGTGCGGGCAGAGTCTCTACCCGGCACATGTGTCGGTACGTTAACAACGTCACTGCAGCCCGGTATTCTGGATGGTTCGTCGTTCCCTCCCATTCCCGCAGCCCCATCATCTTTGCCGTTTCGACGCCGGGCGCCCACTTGCCTTGTTTTGAACCCAAGTTCACCAAAGTGGCGTTTTACTGCAGTTTT
>CAZUFQ010000974.1:0-2444 GCA_964618735.1 uncultured Enterobacteriaceae bacterium | reverse complement strand
GGCAGTATCTTAGAAGAGGTAAAGACGCAAGAACAGAGCAGAAGCAGGACGTATATCAGAATCTGGCTGATGGAGATGGGCGCGCCATGAGGAGGGGCGAGATTATCTCGCCCTTACGACTGATAGGAAATTACTAGAAAATTGCTTTGTCTTCGCAGAAGCGGAAAACTCTTCGTTCTGAGGAGAGGCGATGTTCCAAAGCTGCTCTTTAAGAGTCAGAGCGTTAGAACGCAAACAGGGCGTCGAACTGGATACGATTGACCATCGCGTTGGTGAGTCCCTTGGGGCGATCAATCAGATTGGTAAACGCGCCTTTCGCCGTCAAGGTCAGGCGCGGCAACACCATGTAGTCGATTTTCGCTATCGGTCCCTGCACGTTTGTTCCACCCCGCGTCCCATAGTCGCTCAAGGTAAACATCGAGATCACTGAGTCTGTCTCCACCCGCTGCCACAACGCCGAGAACGCCCAGTCGCCCGGCTCTCTGGTCTGGCCGAGGCCCGCGCCTATTAAAAAGGCGTCATCCCTGCCGAGTTGCGCCTCAGTGTTATGCGCGTAGTCGATCATCAAGGTCAGCGGCCACTTCGGATAGCCAGTAGCCATAGTGAACTGAGCATTAGCATTGACGATGTTAAATCCGCCGGCAAAGCGGCGAATAGGGTTCTTGGTGTCGGGGATGATGAGGTTGCCGCCTGGCACTACTTTGCCATTCTGGAGAATAACCGAGTTGGTCAGCGCCAGGGCGCTGTTACGGTTCCGTTCCTGGGCGACAGCGTCGGACCGCATGAAGTAATAGTCGGCTGCTGCCAGCGTGAGCTGAGTTGCCGAGGTGGGGGCGAGCGCGATTTGGAATTGTTCGCCCACCATGAAGGAATCCCGCGCCGCCGCAAATTCCTTGATTGCCCACTGGCCGGCCGCCAGTTTGACGGTTTTGAGCCAGTTTGGACTTTCGAACACGGTGATCTCTTCCGCTGCTCCCTCCGGGGTCAAATCTTCATCAAACACTAATTCTGACGACATCACGGCGCGCGGCCGGAAGAAGGGCACACTGAATTTCCCGCCGGTGATGGAAAAAAACGGTTTCTCCAGTCCAATGGTTTTTCCAGGCCGTACAGTGATATAGGCATTGTCGATATTGATTGGCTTCCGGGTGAACACATCAGTGAGGGTCTGATTGTTCGAAATGATTTCATTCGGGTCGCCGCTCACGAGTCGCAAGCCGCCTTCGAGTTCATCACTAATGGCTATCCTAGCACCGATGCGCAACCGGAGCCGTTGGCGATTGCGCGCGAGGACGTCGTGTTGATAAAAACCCTCATTGCGTAGGCGGATATCCCCAAAGAAGCTGAAGCGATTGAGCCAGTCGATATTCTTCTTGACATCGGCCACGGCCGTCTTTTTGAGATCCTCGACCGCTTTCGCTTGTTGCTCTGCTTGGGCTTGGGTTTGCGCCTGCAGTTCTGCTTGCCGACTTTCCAGATGTGATAGCCATTGCGTTACCTGGGGCGAGGTTGGGGCCGCCGCGGTAGTGGATGCGGCAGGTGCTTGTAAACGCGCGAGGTCAGCATCTTTTAAGATGCCTTTTTCTTGCAGTAAGTTGACAAGGGCTTGCTGGTCGTAGGTCGCGTGTTCTCCCTTCCCTCTCTTGAGCTTCTGCACATCTTTTTTCGTCAAGACACCTTTGGTTTGCAAAATATCGATCAGTGTGGCGTCTTGCGCCTGCGCCAGCCCGGAAACGGTCAGCAACAGAATTCCTGCTAACAGTTTTCTCGCCATTCTCCCCTCTCCCTTCTCCCTTTTTGTTTGGCGCTCTCGCAGCGCCGCACTATCTATTCTTTATTTGACTGGTGTGATGCTGCATACCGCGATCTTGGTAATCCAACTGACATATCGTCCGCCCTTTTTGTCTCCCGGGACCACCAGACGCGCCATCCCCTGATCGGCGCCCAATACCTGTCCATCGCGCTCGTAAGCCACAAGCACAGCCTGGCCCCCAAAATCAGGGAGAATCTCGCCCAAAGAGAGCACCGTCTGATAGCCGTCACTCGCGGTCACTACAATATACTTGCGCAACAGATCGTTTTTCCGGGTGGGATCGGTGATAATAGTTGCGTCCTTCAGCAGGTCCCAGAGCAACACGCCGGTAAATGTACCGCTTTCTAGGCTCTTGCCCGTGCCGAAGACCACCTCGAGCTTGGTCGGGGCATACTGCTCAAGTGCTGTGAGATCAAAAGTCTTTGACTCCTCGACCGCTCCAGTCAGCACAAACGTCGGCGCATAGCCTCCACTGCTCAGTGGTGGATTGAGCCGACACGGATCGTGAGCGAGCGCTAGGGGCAAATTGCTAAAGAGTAAAACTATGAATAATGAGGCAAACCGTTTGAAACGAATTTTTCTTTCCTTCTTTTTGGGCGGCAATCCTCCTAACCCTATTGCCGCTGTCATT
>CAZUFQ010000973.1:1471-2474 GCA_964618735.1 uncultured Enterobacteriaceae bacterium | reverse complement strand
TTTGGTCTCTCCGACAAAACGGGAAACATTCGGAAGCCGCCGGAGGTTCGGAATCTTTACCATCTGCTCGGTGCTTACGACGTACTCCTCAAGCCGAAGGGAGAGCAGATGCATGTCACCTACGCCTCACCGGGCACAGCCGAGTATTACCGCAAAAATGGAAAGTTCGCCGATGGCACAGTTCTGGTGAAAGAGGTCTTTGGAACTGAGCACTCGTCAATGACGACCGGCGATGCACATTGGGCCTCGGGAACGCAAGTGTGGTTCGTCATGATCAAGAATGAGCAAAATCGATATCCAAATAATGCACTGTGGGGGGATGGATGGGGATGGGCGCTCTTCAAGGCTGACGCACCCGGCAAGCAAGTCGCAACTGATTACAAGAAGGACTGCCTGACCTGCCACGTTCCTGCAAGGTCCACGGACTGGGTATACATCCAGGGTTACCCGGTTCTCAAATCGGAGTGAGCAGAACGCTTTCACGGAGACTCGTTTCAGAAAATGCTTCACAAGGAGAATGCAATGCAAAAGTATCTGTTGCCAATCATCGTTGGGCTGGGGCTGACCGTTTCAGGCTTGTACCTGCCGGTCGCGAAACCGGCTGCGGCTGCCCAGAGTGACCAGTCGAGCGCCGTGTGGGATTCGGGCGGCAGGCTTCAACTGCCTACCGGTTATCGCCGCTGGATTTTCCTCGGCGCTCCACTCACACCCGATGGCCTCAACGGCGGAAAAGCGGGATTTCCCGAGTATCACCACGTCTATGTCGAGGCCAGGAATCTGGACGTCTACATGAAGACGGGATCGTTTCCTGAAGGAACCGTAATCGTGAAGGAATTAACGCGAGCGCTCAATCCGGCTTTCTCAGACGGTTCTCGAACGGAACCATCGGGTCGCGGATATTTTAATGCGGCATACCACGGCATGGATGTAACGGTTAAAGACAGTAAGCGATTACCGGAAACAAACGGAAGGGGCTTCCTCAAGTTGGGTCACCAACCAGCGC
>CAZUFQ010000973.1:0-1461 GCA_964618735.1 uncultured Enterobacteriaceae bacterium | reverse complement strand
GCTCGTCCTCGCACGCGGCCCGACCCTGGAGGACGAGCCATACGCAGCGTGGGCTGAAGCAGCGTCTACGACCGATTGTGGCGGATGCCATAAGACCTACGTGGCCAGGACCGACATGACATGGGTCCAGTTCTATCCCATGCTGCGTGACAAGCAGTAACCAAATTTGCCGCGACTCGTTGTGGTCGCGCAGCAACACCAGGTTCCCACTGTATTCAACGAATCACAAGGAGATCAATGTCTAAGGAGACAAATATGCCGAAGGAAATGAAGGAGACGAGTATGTCGAAAGAGATGATGGGTATGTCCAAAGAGATGGGGATGAATGGCCGAGGCGGCCATCTCTACATGCAAACGAATGAGATCCGGAACTCCGTGATCCACTATCGCCGGGCTGCGAACGGCACCCTTACGGAAGTGGCACGCACTGCCACGGGCGGCTTCGGGTCTGGAGTCTTCAAACCGATCAGCGGTCAGGAAAGCGCGCCGAACGCCTTCGAAGGCGCAGGCAGCGTGATTCTCACGCCGGATCGCAAACTTCTCTTTGCCACCAATGGAGGCGACAATTCGGTCTCGAGCTTCAGCGTCGGCGAAGACGGCCGGCTCACACTGGTGAACGTCAAAGCAACAGGAAATCCTGTGGAGGGACGCAGTGGCACAGCCAAGTCGGTGGCCTACAGCACCTCCAGGAAAACCTTATTCGTACTGCACTCATTCGGGCCAGACCACGTCCGCCTGATGTCGGTCGACGAAGGCAAGCTGACGCTGCGCCCGGAGCGATACACGGTGAATACGCACGACAAGCCCAACCGTGTATCCACGATGGTGGTGGTCTCGCCGAATCAGAAGTTCCTGTTTGTGGGTACCACCTTCGATGAGCCCGCCAGCGCCAATCCGGATGGGTCGCCGTCTAACGCATCGAACGCCCCGGATCCCGACGGCCTTGCTGTTTTCCCGATCGAAGAAGACGGCTCGCTCGGAACAGCGAGATTCCACGATTCGATCGGCGGTTCTCCTTTCTTCATCGCTTTCCTGAACAACAAGCCGGACACCTTCATTCTTGGAGAGGCTGTGGGCGACGGATGCGTCATGGGCACCATCGACGAAGACGGGCAGATCAAGATGGGACCGCTGGTGGCGATCGACACCAGTGCGGGTAAGCCGTCTGAACTCTGCTGGCTCTCCATCTCTCCGGACGACCGTATGGTGTACGCCACAAACTTTGGGTACAGCAACTTGAGTACTTTCCGCATCAACGGCAAAGGACTGGAAATCGCCAAAGATCCGGCCTCCCCGAAGGTGCCTGGGGACGGTACTTTCAGAGGACTATGTGGAGATATCAGCAGCGGCCCGAGCGACACCTGGGTCTCGCCGGACGGCGCCTACCTCTACCAGATTTACGGGAACGCCGCGAAACTGGTGGGCTATTCCACCTGGCCGGACGGCTCGCTCGACACGACG
>CAZUFQ010000972.1:0-2478 GCA_964618735.1 uncultured Enterobacteriaceae bacterium | reverse complement strand
CGGCTCTGACAAACACCCGGGCGATTTCCGCACCAGTCAGAATTGGATCGGCGGTAGCGGACCATCAGACGCCGCCTTTGTACCACCAAGCCAGGAGGTGGTGTCTGAACTCATGGGGGATCTGGAAAAGTTTTGGCACAACGAAACAATCGAAGTACCGAATCTTATTCGTATGGCCATTTCCCATTACCAATTTGAGACTATTCACCCCTTTCTTGATGGCAATGGTCGCATTGGCCGACTGTTGATCCCGCTGTATCTGGTTGAGAAAAAATTACTGAAGAAGCCAACCTTGTACTTGTCCGCTCATTTAGAAAAGCACAAAGGCGCATATTATGATGCACTCACGCAAGTGCGAGAGTCCAACGATCTTGGACATTGGGTGCGGTTTCTGTTAACGGCAGTCTTAGAAACAGCGCGTATCGGGCAAACCACCTTTCAAGCAATTCTCAATATCCGTCATGAGGTTGAACAGACGACTTTGACACTTGGCAAGAGAGCCGAGAGCGCACGACGGCTGCTCAATCATCTTTATCATAAGCCATTTGTGACACCGAATGAGGTAGCTTCGCTCCTTGACGTTACTCATCAGACTGCGAGCACATTAATTCGAGACTTTGAGAAGCTAAACATCCTACAGCCAGCAACGAAAATTGAGCGTAGCCAAGCATATATATTTCAGCGCTACTTTGAGTTGTTCGTAAGCTAAGTGTGTCATGTAAAAAAAGCCGTCCAGATTTACATGAACGAGCGTTCATGTAAATGAAAGGCTCACTTCTTTACATGACGATGGTCACTTATGGGTCACTCATTAGCGAGAACGATTCCTTACGTTTCTCTAAGAAATAAAAAAGCCCCTGAAAATTCAGAGGCTTATGAGGAAGCCACCCATCGGAGTCGAACCGACGACCTACTGATTACGAATCACTGAGCCTAAGTCCCACCGTTTACGCTTACCTCGCGCAATCTCGCATAAAATCAGCTCTACAGATGCACTGTCTACTATACAGACAACACCGTTTACGTTATATTCTGGTGACCATATGGTGACCACAGTGACCTACTGATTCAGGACTGTGGAGCACTGATTCTCTTGAATGGAGCACTAAAAGGAGAAACTAATGACCAAACGGCTCACGAAAAAAATTATCGACGCCCTTCACTGCGATCGAAATAATGGAGAACGGTTCACCGCATGGGACGAAGCCCTACGGGGGTTTGGCGTTCGTGTGGCCCCCTCTGGACGAAAAGTATTCATCTTGAGTTATCGGGCAAATGGACGGAAACGGTTACTGACGCTGGGGACTTATGGGGCCATCACTCTTGATCAAGCACGCGACTTAGCCAAGGCACGTCTTGGTGAAGTAGTGAGGGGAAGTGACCCTGTTGAACAGCGAAGAAAAGCCCGCCAAGGAGAAACCATTCACGATCTCTGTACGGCGTATGTGGAACGGCATGCTATGCGGAAGCGTTCAGCTCATGATGATCAGCGCCGGATTGAGCAGCGCATTCTTCCGGCTTGGGGAAATAGGAAAGCGGATAGCATCACCAGGGCTGACGTGGCAGCGTTGCATACCAAGATCGGCCAGAGCGCATCGTACGAAGCGAACCGAGTTGTTGCTCTTTTATCTAAGATGTTTGAACTGGCCAGACGCTGGGGCTTCATTCCTGAGAATGCGGCAAATCCTGCACGTGGGATTGATAAATTCAGAGAACACAAACGGGATCGTTGGTTGACGCAGGAAGAACTCCCGCGTGTGACTGCAGCGATTGCTTCTGAGTCAAACTTGTACGTGCGGGCCGCCATCTGGCTTTACCTGCTCACTGGCGTCCGGAAGACCGAATTGTTGAAGACCCGTTGGGACGATATTGACCTCGTACGTGGGGAGCTACATTTACCGGAAACGAAGGCGGGACGTGTTTACTATGTGCCCCTTTCTTCTCAAGCTCTTGCACTTTTAGAAATGATGCCACGGAAGGAAGGAAATCCCTATTTGCTGCCCAGCAGCAAAGTACCGGGGCAGCATCTTGTCAATATCGAAAAGCCTTGGCGACGGGTGCGCAAAGCAGCGGGTGTCGAAGACGTGCGTCTCCACGACCTCCGGCGCACCGTAGGTTCATGGCTTGCCCAAGCAGGAAATAGTTTGCCGCTCATCGGTCGCGTCTTGAATCACTCCAATCCTTCAACGACGGCTATCTACGCGCGTCTTGGTGACGATCCAGCGCGGAGGGCCTTAGCGGAACACGGACAACGACTAACCGCCATAGCCGGGAAGTGGTTTCCTGCCCTATCGTCAACCCTGCCCATGCCCGGGGAAATTCAAGTATTCCTCGCGAGCAAAGAAACACCTTCTGTCGAATGAGGAAGGGGGTTTGTGGAGTTAGTGCTCCACTGCCAGGAAGGCGCTAATCAAAAGGTCTCCAAAAGCCGTATCAAAACACCTCTGGGTGGGTCCCATTCGAGTTCCTTTAGTTCCT
>CAZUFQ010000971.1:0-2532 GCA_964618735.1 uncultured Enterobacteriaceae bacterium | reverse complement strand
GGGAAGAATTCGTCCGGATCTATTCCGAACCCGTCCTGCAGAATTTCCTGGACCAGCAACGAAGAGCCCACCCTGGGATCGAGTTGCCGGATCCGCCCCAAACCGGAGACCTCGATATTCAGCAGGTCCTCTCGTCTCCCTACTTTTTTGCCTGAATATTTGAGGATACGCCGCGGATTCCGCCGAATTGGAGGACGATGCATATATATGCTGCACATGATATGCTTTGATGTATGAGGACTACTATTAATCTCGACGATCACTTGCTTGCCGACCTTAAACAGCATGCGGCAAAAACAGGAAAGACAATGACGTCGATTATTGAAGATGCGATCCGGCGAGCGTTGGTTCCGGAAAAGCCCGCCCCCCGGAAGAAGATTCGTCTAACGACGGTGGGCGGGAAAGGCGTCCGGCCCGGAGTCGATCTCGACGACAGCGCGTCGTTACTTGATCTTATGGAGCGGAGAAAATGATGTTGCTTGATGTCAATATTCTCGTCAATGCGCATCGAAAAGATGCGCCCCATCATGCTTCTCTAAAGGAATGGCTTGAAGATCTTATAAATGGTAATCAGGCCTATGGAGTGGCAGATATTGTATCGAGCGGCTTCCTTCGTATCGTTACGCATCCTGCAATATTCAACCCGCCCAGCGCGATGGTTGACGCTTTGGAATTCTGTAAAGAGTTCCGCGAGCCGTCAAACTGCAGCCACGTTAATCCCGGGCCGCGGCATTGGGATATTTTCATACAACTTTGCCGGGAAACCGGAGTGAAAGGCAACCTCGTTCCGGACGCATTTCTGGCAGCTCTTGCCATTGAATCCGGAAGCGAATGGATAACAACCGATCGCGACTACAGCCGGTTTCCCAATCTGCGGTGGCGTCATCCACTGCGCTGACCCGCCTGAGTCTCAATCTAAGCCTGCGCCAGCCTGGCCTTTGAGTCTATTTTCCCGTAGTCACTCGTCCCGGTACCCACCGCCAGCCATCAGCGGGTCGTCGTATTTCACGTAGTTGGGCGAGACTGTGGTCCTGAGGACGTCTATTGGGGTGCCCGTTGACGATAATCCAATCGCCCGGTTTAAGGCTGCCAAGCGTCACGCCGGCACGCTCCAAGTGGTTTCTGTTCTCCCACACGGCTGTGTAGGTGGTCTCATTGCTTTTAATCGTCAGCGTGGTGTGCGGATTGCCCCAGTCGACGCGCTCGAGAGTTCCCTGGATGGAGACAGCCTTATCCTCCTTGAAGTCGGCGTATCCGTGATGCGCCTGCAACGGTATGCTGAAAATCACCACGGCACATGCTGACGCAACAACAACTCGCGTTTTCATATATCCTCCAGGCTTATACCGCATACGATCTAGCGGCACACTGCAAAAGTCTACAAAAATCGTGGTGAGTTCCTTGACCACCTCCGTTTGCACAACCTACTTGCTCAGCACTCCTCGTGGTAGCGGACGCGACGTTCAGGGTCCATTTGAATCGGCTTTTCCCACAGCGCTCGACCCACTGCGTCGCGAACAATCAAGGAACCGTTCACACCGCGAACTTCACGCGCCAGGACGACCTGCCGCTGGTTCATAACAATAGGCATCCCTATAACGGTCACGCTGTCTCCGGTGTTGAGTTTGAAACTGCAACGGTCCACGAACTCTTTCGGACCGATTTGAACTTCTACGGTGCCGTTCGGCATCTTGAGCGCGAAGTACGTGAGGCCTTCAGTGACATCTCCCTTGCTTGCCACGACGCCTTCGAACATCCGTTCCTTGAGCACGTTGTAGCCGATGACATCGCGATAAGGCCGGTCAAATGAGGCGACCACGGTCGCTAACATGAGAATGGCCAACGCAGCCAAAAGCATGCAGATAAAAAGCAGCTTGTTTCGCATTCGAGTTTCTCCTCCCCCCTGGCATTGCACGCGATGCGCCGGTCGCGAATAGCTGATTTCATGGATGATGAATCGGCTCAACGCGATGCAGAAGTGTCACAACTGCAGGATTGTCGCGGGCGAGCCAGGAGTGAAAGACCATTCGACCGAATGTTCCCGGAAACCTGACCATGAAATGACGTTCAGTCAGAACTTAGTAAGTGATCCGTTCCAACCCCTTTCGTGAACCAGTAAAATACTCCCATGTCTTTGTCTGAAAACACTGCGCCAAAGGTCGTGTACTGGCACCAGGAACTGCCCCCTCTTGCTGGCGAGGCGATACAGGAGAACATGATCGAAGCCTTGAGCGACCGCGTACCGGGCTCTATCGAGCGGCACGGTGAGCTCTGGGAGCGCTGCTACGCTGCCCTTATGGAGCACACGCGTGTTCGTATCGAGCAGGAAGTCAAACGGCTCGGCGGGCACTATGCGCACGTGATGGAAGAACACATTGACAGCAGGCGCGACGACGCAAAGGGCGAAAGCTGGCTCCATGGCCGCTTCAGCTATGTACTCTATCGGCGCCGTGCGTAGGGCCGCAGCGCCAGAACAACAATTCTGGTCAATGTGCCATCATGAGATGTCACGACGAAAAGGGTTTTCGCCGC
>CAZUFQ010000970.1:0-2535 GCA_964618735.1 uncultured Enterobacteriaceae bacterium | reverse complement strand
TCCAAGCGTCCAGGTTCGCCGGTCCTGTTGGCACCTGCACATAGACGCGATCCATTCCCACTTGGCCGCGGATGGGAGCCGCGTAGTTTGCGGTGGCATCCGTCCCGGCGCCCGCCGGAATCCGAAATCCAAGATTCAGCAGTTTGTACCAAACGGCAGCGGTCGAGCGATGATCGCTGAATCCCACGATTTCCATATAGTCCAGCTTTCCCAGTGCCACATCAACTGGCAGCTCATCGGTAATTCTCTGCGGCGGATTCGCAAACGGGTCTGGAACATCCTCAAATGGATGCGCTGCGCCTACCAGCGCGCCCTGCGCGTGTGCCATGTCGTACACATCCGCGTTCATCGGATACAAGCTCGCCGCCGCCGTATTCGGATACCCCGCATACCCTGGCAACAGCAGGTGCTCTTTCAAGTGCAATATTCCTCGATGACCCCAATAACTGGTGTGAAATTCCTGACCGTGAATCACCATTGCGCCGGGCTTGGACGCTGGGTCCACGCCTTTTCCGCCGTAGGTAATATCCGGGAATCTTTGCTCCTTGTTCACCCCCAAGTCGTTCACCACGGCTAAGTCTTCGGCTTCCGCCTGCTGCACCAAATGCGCCGGCGTGTTGCGATAGGCGCCGCCATAATTCATGTGCACGTGCAGATCGCCGGAAATCCAGCGTTCCGTTTCCTTGCCAAGCTGCCATTTTTGCCCGAGCTGAACGTGGACGATACGATTTGTGCCCGATGTTGTAATCTCTTGCCCGGCCTGAAGGGGGCGCTCAAATCCGTTCATTACTTCCAAATGAAACTTTCCAGATGGCATCATAACCGTGTCATCGCCGGCAGTATGAAAATAATGCGCCTCAAACGACCGCTCCTTTCTGTCGAAGCCATCGTCCGCATGAATCCACTTGGCATTCGGCGCAAAGAAGCGTCCGTCTTCGGAGGTAAGCGAGACTCGGGCAGGCGCGGGGTGGCCGGCGTGACCGGTTACATGCAAAACCACGGTCATCGTCGGACAGAGGAAACGTTACGGTGGCGGCAATTTCTTAAGGTCTCCAAGCGCGACCAACAGGAATGTCACGCGCCATGGCCTGCAGTTGTTTATCGGAAAACACGACTTTTAAGCCGTCATGTAAGATCAAGCCTGGCGCAATGGCGTTGACCGTCACGCCATGCCCCGCTAAATCGAGCGCCACTGAACGAGTGTAGCCGGCAATAGCCGCCTTCGCCGCGGCATAGGGGCCTTGTTCGCCAAGGGCATGATAGGCAGACAACGACGCCAGATTCACAATCCGTCCAAAGCGCCGTTCCTTCATCGCTGGACTCAAGATCCGCGTCAAATAAAACGTGCCGTGAAGGTTGACCCGCAGTGTCCTTTCCCACACGCGCGATTCCGCGCCAGCGCCATGAATGCCGGCATTGTTCACCAAATAGGCAATCTGCACGCCTTTACTGCGCAGGGTCTCGGCGAAGGCGTTCACTTGCTCTTCTTTGCTGACATCGAGTGGATAGAAACTCACTCGTTCGCGCTGATCGGTCGGAAATCGCTCTAGCCAGGCGCCAGCCTGCTCCTGCGCGCGATCACAGGCGATAATGGTGTGCCCTTCGTTTAAGAGCCGCTGCGTCATCGCCGTGCCTAAACCGCCAACAGCTCCAGTAATTAAAGTCTGTCCATGTAGTTGATTGGCCATCGTTCTTGCTCTCTTGTAGAATTTTTCCTCTTGTCTACATCAGATCTCGCAAGGTTCGTATAGCCCATCTGGTTCATGTCTTTCTTACAGCAGCGCCACGTCTTGGACAGGCGGCACGGGCGCACTGAAGTCTTCGAGCGTTGCCGCGTGGGGCAACGTGAAAAAGAACGTGCTGCCCACTCCAATTTCACTTTCTACCCACACGCGCCCCCCATGAGCGTCGATCAGGGCCTTTACGAGAGCCAACCCCAATCCTATCCCGTTAATACTACGGGTCTCTTTGTTATTGGCTCGGAAAAATTTGCCGAAAAGCTTGGGAATGACCTCTGGCGGGATGCCCATCCCTTGATCAGTCACCCAGATCACCACCTCGGCTTCTTTATCCCGCACGCCTATCGTTACGTTTCCTCCTTGCGGAGAATATTTGATGGCGTTAGAGACCAGATTCGTGAGCACTTGGCGGATGCTATCGGCGTCCATGTCTACAAACGCGCCCATAGCTGGAGTCGTTATTTGTAAAATATGTAGACTCTCTTCATGCGTGAACACCGCAGCGACATCTGCTACCAACGGGACAATATCCCCTCGGACAAATGCATACATCTGACGACCAGACTTCGATGCGTTGGAGGTCTAAAAAATCGTTAATCAAGGCGGTGAACCGCACTGCCTCATCGTGGATAATCTTTACAAACTGGCGCTGTTTTAGCGGAGGAAAATCGCGCTTAAGCATAAGTTCAGCAAACCCCCGCAAGCTCGTAAGCGGGGTACGCAACTCGTGACTGACGGTAGCGGGTCGTGTTCTCAAATTGTTGATAGGGTGAAATTAAATCGGGGTTCCGAATTC
>CAZUFQ010000969.1:0-2563 GCA_964618735.1 uncultured Enterobacteriaceae bacterium | reverse complement strand
TGTGCGGTGGGTTTAAGTGCTCCTTGGACCAACGTAAAAGAAAGAACGAGCGACGCCAACAGGAATTGGAAGCCCAGTCCCCATACGACGGTCTTCCGCCTGATAGCGCGTCGATTGGTGGAGAACAGATATGCGATCGACAAAAAGACGATGATGCCCAGCAAACCCGCGTATCGCGACATGGGGTCCTTTTAAGCGAGAAGTTGAGATTGCGTTGAAAAAAGCTTGTCCATTGTAGCTGGAGTGTCAACGGGGATTGCCAGGAATGCCAAAATTGCCAAAATCGCCGAAAGTGAAAAACAAACTTCCCCGCCGATAACGCGGATGACTGAGATTAAACCGCAAAATTGAAATACCTATCGCGGACGTGGAGTACCCACCGCTGAGGCGCGTGGTGATGAAGACTTTAGAACTTAATTTCAAATTCAACGAAAGCCTTCTCCAGTTCCCATTGCCGGCGGGCCTTCTCGTTGTTAGACAGAAAAACCTCGCAGCCCGAGGAGATGTCCTTTGACGGATTGTCTCGATCGCATTCCTTCGCGCGTCGAGCACTCCTGTTCCACCACAGGCTGCGTCCTGGCAAAAAGCTGTACTCCAGACTGGCGCGGGCGAACTTTTTTAAATCTTGATATTTCAAGTGGTAGGTCTCTGCGGCACGCTCGAATTCCCGAGTGATGTCGGCGCGAGAGACGCCGGGACCATCGGTGGCAAGCGCAACCGGCACGCCGTACTTCAGGTAGATCGGCAACGGATGGTGATTGCCGGTGACGTTGAGGATCACATCGTTACTGGTAAGGCAGATTTCCACCAGAACATTCTTCTGGGCCATCATGCGCAAAAGGGCCTCAGGGTCGGGTTCCTGCATTACGTCAACGCCGTGGCCAATACGCTGAGCATGGCCTTGCTCAATGGAAGCACGCACGTGAAACAGCTCTTCCGGCGGGACAAGATTTTGCGTCAACTCGCCGGCGTGCAGCGTGACGTGGACTTTGGGATAAATGCTGTGTAGAAAATCCAGCATGCGCATATGCAGATTGAAATCATGAATCGGGAGGTATGCGTCTTCCGGCATCACCAGATTGAGCCCGACGACGCGGGGATCTTTTGACGCCATCTCAAAGCCGGCAAGAATCTGGGCGAAGACCATTTCTTTTGGCAAGCCGCGCGCTACTTGATAAAGATAGCGGGCCTCAACGTTGCAGCCGTGATCGGGTTGGGACTGGCCGCAGCGGAGTTCTTCCTGTTCTTTCTTTTCGGTGTCGTCCAAGAATTTGCCGGCATCGGCCACAATCTTGGTCAGGCCGCCAGACAAAAGCTGCTCACGCAGTTTGCTGAGATCGTCATTCCATCCGAGAGACAGTCCAAGATGGGACGCCGCGCCGCCATCAGGGTTGAACATGAGCTCCATGTATTGCAGATGACCCGCGGCCGCGCGAGACCGGGCTTCCGCCAGCATCTCCGCCGTGTGTCCGTTGGTGGCGACGCCAAACTTGCCGAAAGTGGCAAAGAAATGATCGTGGCCGGATTCAGCGCCGGAGACGAACTGGCGCATGGAGAGTGCGTCCAGCAGATGGCCGTAAAGCGTACTGTCCTGCAAGGCAACACTTGCGGGTGGCTTGCCGATGGCCGGATCGCATGGAGGCTGCGTGAGCGCGAGAGCGGCGCGGTCAACGCACAAACCGTCTTCAGCGGCGTATTTGATGAAGCTTTCGGCGTAGATCGCGCCGGAAAGATGGTTGTGAAGGTCGCCGCCTTTGGGCATCTGTTGCAGGAACGCGTGCAAGAGCAAAGGCTGGTTGCGGATTGATTCAAAATATCGGGCGGTTTTTTGTTCCGCTGAAGCAGCCGTCGCAGGCTTTTTCTGCGGCCAGGCGGAGGGAACACAAACCGCAACAAGAACAGCCAGCAGACAGAGGCGATAGGATTTCAACGAGCGCGAGACTAACATGGAACGAACTATAGCATTACAATTTGTGTTCCGCACAGCGCTCAGCCGCGCTTGCGATGGAAAGGATTCGCGCGACCAACCATGAGCATCAGCGACGATTTTACGCAGGCGGAATTCGCAGCCAAACATATTTCCTCAAAGAGCCCGATCAAGCCAACGGTGGCGATCGTGCTAGGATCGGGGCTGGGCGGATTTGCCGACGAGATGACTGACGCTGTCCGCATCAGCTACAACGACATTCCGCATTTTGCCCGCTCTACCGCCGTGGGACACGCGGGCCAATTGGTCATGGGCAACATCGGCGAATGTCCGGTAGTGGTGATGCAGGGCCGCGTGCATCTTTGTGAAGGTTAGTCCGTGCGTATTGCCGGTGGCGTACCCGCCCGTGACGAACAGATCGTTCCTCAGCCGCGCGTTCACTGACACGTCGACGCCGTTGAACACCTCGGTCTGCCGGCCGCCGAAGTTGTCGACGAAGGTCACGACGTTGTTGGTCGCGACGCCGAATTTCGCCGTCGAGATGTCATACAGACCGCAGATCGGGAAATTGCCGCCGCCCGGCAGTCGCGGATCCGACGGCGCGGTCACGCAGTACGGCGTGAAGTCCGACGGCGA
>CAZUFQ010000968.1:0-2575 GCA_964618735.1 uncultured Enterobacteriaceae bacterium | reverse complement strand
GCCTTTTCCGAGATAAACACGTTATCCCACACCACATCATTACTGCACGACGAACGGATGCTCATCGTATCCCAGTTGTTTTGAATCTGGACCCCTTTGGTATTAGACGGGAGGATGCACAACAGGCACTGTGGACCCTTCTCCGGGTCGTTATACCGAGCAGTAGTCATCAAGTAGTCCGCACAGGCCGACATGGTACCAAACCCGCTGCGGCCATTAATCACGTAGCCGCCAGCCGTCTTCTGGGCTTGGCGAGTGGTGTCATTGATACCTGCAAAACCAATCGAACTATTCATCTTGGGGTCGCTGACCGGCCCGGCAAAGATAATCTTTTTATTGACGATCGCCTTGAGCATCGACTCGGTCGCGTCCAGTTTTGGACCCTCGCCTTTTTGGTTCAAATGCCAGAGATCTGCAAAAAGGGCTACTGCGATAAGGTGCATATTGACGGCAATAGCCATAGGCAGATCCCCGTATGCTAAACGTTCTTGCGCTAAGGCAAGTTCCAACGGGGTGGCGCCGCCGCCGCCCAGCTCTTCCGGGACAAGGAGCGCACTATAACCGGACGCTTTCATGGCGTCTACATTTTCATGTGGAAAACTGCTCTCCTGGTCGTGCTGGGCCACACGGGTTTTGAAATCATCGGCATGGACAGCGGCCATGTTAATGAAACGTTGTTGACGCTCGGTAAGCTTCGTTTGCATGGGTTGGACCTCTTTCCCTGTTTCTTGCGGTATTTGCTCTAAGACAACTCAGACTGACGTGATATGCTGCGGCACTTACGGTCCTCCGCTATACCGCTATGACCGGGGCAGCGATACGTAATCCCGGCGCCCGAACGGCGATGCGGCGAAACTCATCGAGATTGTTAGTAACCACTGTCGCCCCAATTTGTTTTGCTGTTAAGGCAATCAGGAGATCATTGAGAGGCCCCAATCGGTCTTGTAAGCCGACGCCGTCGCCATAAAGCGTGCGAAACATGCGTCCAGCATGTTCAAACACGGGTGGCGTGGGCGCGATAATCCGCCCAGGAGGGAACGCACGATAAATACCGTCTACAGCGCGTTTGCGTCGAGGAGTATCGGCGCCAAAGCGGAGTTCCATTAAGACGATGGCGGAAAGAAATCTGATAGTATTACTCACTCTCCCAAACACCCATTCTGCGTGGAGCCCTGCACGCAGATACCCGATAAAGATATTGGTGTCGAGCAGCACCTTGCCGG
Organism: uncultured Enterobacteriaceae bacterium; assembly: GCA_964618735.1. Lineage (GTDB taxonomy): Bacteria > Desulfobacterota > Binatia > Bin18 > Bin18 > SYOC01. Next base: position 1,352 of record CAZUFQ010000968.1, on the reverse strand, counting down.
TCACTGATAGGGCCATGGTCGATCGTCCCCCTTTAAGATTCCCTGCAGGGGCTTCAACGCTTTGACGAGGCGTTCCTCTTCCATTAGGAGTGAGAGAGCCCGATCGATGGCCTCTTGTTCGGAGGCAACACGAAAGTAGCGTTTGGCGAAGTCAATTTTTCGTTGATCTAACTTGAGATGCTTGTGTTTCAATGCCGTCGCGCCCATTAGTGCGCCCCTTCTGTGTACATTCAATGTACATAAGAAGTAACAAACCTGACCGTTCGCAACAAGGGTATGACCAGATGGTTGACAGTGAACGGCCTGCTTTGTAAGGAGAGAGAAGGTCGTAAACCGTTCATGTCATAAACGTCCGTAACAAGGAGGAAAGACCATGAGTGTACAACAGATTGAAGCAGCAGCCCAAGCCTTCGGTGACGCATTCACCCGTTTAGATATCCCAGCGGCGGCAGAGCTACTGGACGATGACCTGGAAGTCTTTGACCATGTTCCCTACCGCTTCGATAACAAGAAGCAGTTTGTGGATTTTCTGCAAGGCGCCGTGCAGGGACTGGCTTCGAGCAGCTTTGGTTTTCGGCAGCTCTCCAGCAGGATGTTTAACGACAATACTGGGGTTGTCAATGCTTACGATACGTTCACTGGTGTGACGAAAGACGGCAAGGTGCAGATCCTTCACGGACGGACAACCCTGGTCTTCGTCAAACGCGGCTCCCAGTGGAAGATCGTGAGCTGTCACTTTTCGCCGCTTCCGCATGCCTAAATGCGGTAGTGGTGCAGTTACTTGCCTTTGATTCCTTGTCTCATGAGTGCACCACGTTTTCCGTAGGGGCGTAGCATGCTACGCCCCTACAACCACGAAACTGCGCCACTATCCTAAATGCCAGCACTTTTTCTTTGGTGCGGAGGCGAATCCCTAAAGTTAGATCAATCCCATGAGTACGAAACGCTTCCGCATTGCCTTTTCTTTTGCTGGGGAGAAACGAGACTTCATTGCGCAAGTCGCTGTTATTCTTGCGCAGCGTTTCGGCGAGGATAAAATTCTCTACGACAAGTTTCATGAAGCCGAGTTCGCACGCTATGATCTCGGCATCTACCTCCCCAGACTTTATCGTGATGAATCTGACCTTGTCGTCGCTGTGCTCTGTCCTGATTATGATCACAAACTTTGGACCGGTTGGGAGTGGATGGCCATCTACGCTCAGCTCAGCAAAAGTGAGGGGAGCAAAATTATGCTCACTCGCTTTGACCATGCGACGGTTGATGGTCTCTTTGACAACGCGGCTTTCGTGGAGCTGGACCACAAAACACCCGAGCAAGCCGCCACTCTTATACTCGAACGCCTTGCGCTGAAC
>CAZUFQ010000967.1:0-2590 GCA_964618735.1 uncultured Enterobacteriaceae bacterium | reverse complement strand
CCGAGGGCTATGGGGAAATTGTTACATGATTAGACTGCACGGGCGCCAAGTCGTTCAGTTGCTCCTCATTCGAGCAATCGAGGAGCACGACCCCTCGTTCTTTGCGCCAGAAGTCTTCTCTGGCGCTGTCCTTGCAGCCATCGATGCTCGCGATGACGTTGAGTTCTTGGAAAAGAGAACCGCCTATCTTTCGCTCCGACTCCCGAAAGCAATGAAGAGCTGGACGCATACAGCTTTTCTTCCCGAAGACTGGCTGGGATCCTGGCTGTTGGTTGCCGTTCTCATCGGCATGCTCTCTAATTACTTGGGTCCAAGCGGCCTCGTCCATGTTGTCTACAATCCTCTCACCTTTTTACTGGTATGGAACCTCGTTATCTATGCAGTGTTAACGTGGCGTCGTCTGAGGCCCTCCTCGTCCAACGTCGCAGCACCTGTAGAGTCACCAACTGTAAGCCATACTACGTCCCAGCCGCGGACGATCCCTAACCTGTCGGAGTCCCCCAGCAGCGACATCCTGCCTCGTTGGTTGCATTGGTTGTTAGGTGATCTCTACCCACGGTGGCTTTCGTATAAGACGAAGTACCAAGACTCTCGTATGAAGATCGCAAACGCCGGCAAAATATGCATTACCTTCTGTGAGTCTTACTGGAATGTAGCCAGCTCGGTCATTATCGCGCGGGTAGAGACGCTCATCCATGTTGGAGCTATCGGCATCCTCTTAGGGGCCTTAGCTGGAACCTATCTGCGAGGCTTCTTCTTTGAATACAATGCAATTTGGCGCAGCACCTTTCTCACAGAGCCTGCCTCTGTTACGGTTTTTCTCAATCTTCTGCTCGGCCCGGCCAGTCTCTTCCTCGATGGGCAGTTGCTGACCCCGGAAGTTGTGCAGCCTCTCCTCCTTCCCTCAGGGGCCCTGGCGGGTCCATGGATTCACAAGCTTGCGCTCACAGCCGTGCTTGTCATTCTTGTCCCGCGTGCAATCCTAGCCACCCTTTCAGCTCGGCACGCAAGAATGGGGGCTCGGAGCATCCAGCTCGATCTTTCCGATGCTTATTATGTTGAGAAGATTTATACTGCTCGCGAAGGTTACGCTCGCCGCATTCGCGATGAAATCACCGCGACTCTTCATCTTGAGTTCGCCAAGCTTGCGGAGTCTATCGCGCTCTTTGTCCGTGAGGACTTCTTTGACAAGATCGTGGCCCCTACTCTCGTCACATTTAGGAATAGAGGAGGCCGCATCAAAGATCTTGAGGTCCAGATCTCAGACTCAACTGCGAAGTTCGAATCAAAGCTTTCTCAACATCTGCGTATCGTGCAGCAAGAGTTTCAACAATCGCTTGGCGCAAATATTCAATCCATTATAGGAAGAGAACTGCATCTCCCTCACGGCGCCTTAAGAGCAGTGGAGCCTGGGTCGCTCCGTTTGGAGCAAAAGCTCACGGGTCCGGCTGCCGCTAATGTCGGCGACACCATCGGTGTTACCGTCGCCGCTGCGGTTGCTATGACAGTCGCCGCTATCAGCGGCGGAATAGGAAAGACCCTTGGGATCGCAATTCTATCTAGTTTACTTGGCGTGTCAGGACCAATTGGTTTGCTCATCGGTGGGATCGGAGCCTTAACGGCAGTTGGAGGGACCTATCTTCTCGGACGCGACCGAGTCACCGAGGCAGTTAAAGGCTGGCGTCTCCCCGCTTCCGTTGTTTCCCTTGCCCTGCGCGATGCGAAGATTGAGCAGACGCGTGAAGCAACCTACACTCAAGTCAGGCAAGAGATCCAAAATCGACTCGATCCTCAGATATCGGCAATTACTGAGGCCATCCTCCAAAAGATGTCGTTTGCCGCCATCACGACTGCGCGGGAAGGCGCAGGTTAACAGCACCCTAGTGCAGTTTCAGTCTACCTGTTGGGGAATACCACGGTAGGGGTCCGATTCATCGGACCCACGCAAGGGCTTGATCAATCAAGCCCCTACCTCTGCGTTGACCGCATCGAGGAGCACGATATTCCCCAACAGGTTTCCTACAGATGCACTAGGAGCGTCACTCTCCTACTCCTTCGTCGGAATTCTCTTCGTCATCACCAGAAGGTTTTTCCCCTGCTGCCTACGGTATTCTACTTTATCTATAAGCTTCCGCACCAAGTGAATGCCTAAACCGCCCATTGGCCGTTCTGCGAGCGGTTTGCTAATGTCTGGGGCATGCGCCGTCAACGGGTCAAACGGCTGACCGTCATCCTCTACCTCCGCGGTCACCTCCTCTCCCGTAGACGACAAACGCAGCGTAATCTCGTGCTCACCGGCGTCTTGGTAGCCGTAGGAAATCACATTCGTCAGAACCTCTTCCAATGCGAGATTGAGTTCAAAAACCAGGATTGACGGCAGCTGGCGCTGTGCGGCGAATGCCGCCACTACCTGCGCTAACCGTCCAATTTCTGCGAGCGTGTTCTTGAAGATAATCGTTAATTGCTTCCTTGGCGCCTCATCGCCGTGATAATCTTCGCCCCGGTAATGTACGGCTATGGCGGTAATGTCATCACTCTGTTCAGCGCCGGAGGAAAACTGTTGTACTTCCTCAAGGACGCTGTGAATGAT
>CAZUFQ010000966.1:0-2606 GCA_964618735.1 uncultured Enterobacteriaceae bacterium | reverse complement strand
TCCAAGAATTTTGTTCACTGAAAGTGTTGGTAACGTTGCGAGTATGTCTCGAGCCTTTTGTACCGGCTGCACGAAGCCTTCCGCATGCGGATAATCCGAGCCAATGAAGAAGCGGTCATCGCCCGCGAATTGCACCATCAATGGGAACATCTTTTCCTCAGGGTCTGCGTTCACCCAAATGTTACGGGCAAAATACTCGTGCGCAGAATGTTTCATTTGTGAGGTGTGTCCCATGTATTTGTAGCGATAATCAACTCGCTCAAGCCACTCTCCTACCCAGCCGACCATGGCTTCAATAGTCGCCACTCGGAGCTGAGGGAATCGCTCAAAAACTCCATCGTACACCATGGTGGTCACCGCCTGACGGGGATCTTGGATGATGTTCATTGTCAGGTACATAAACCCGGGGTCTCGGTGACGGTACCACTCACTGCCGGTGTAATGCGCGTGTCCTACTAGATGCAGGCCAATACTAAGGTCGAGATCTTGCGCAGCGGCCCAGACTGGATCAAAGTCTGGCTCGCCAAAGCTTTTGCCTTGAATAGGAGCGGCTGCCACGAAAATCGTCCGTCCTCCTAGCTTTGCCACTCGCTCCATCTCCCGCACCGCCAACTGAGGATCGCGCAGCGAGATATGCGCCGCCGGATACAAACGATCCTTATGGCCTGTGCACAGCTCAAAAATCCACGTGTTGTACGCTCGGCAGTGCGCATCAGCGAGAGCGGGATCATCCACCTCACCTTCCCAAAACAGACCAAGGGTCGGATAAATGACCTGCTTCTCCATGCCTTCTTCATCAAGAAATTGCACCCGTTTGTCCATGTCCTGCCAATCGGTCGCGTAATAGTGGTAACGATCAAAGCTACTCAGATCGCGGCCCACTTCTTTCTGACCGTAGCCAACGACTGCCCCGAGAAAAGCTTCCACGTCGAAAATTTTCATCGGGTGCTGTTCGATGAGGAATTGTTTTGCGCCAGTGTTTGTATCTGTCCCGACCCGCATAGCGCGCCCCCGATACGCAGGGTCGATGTAGCGCTCAAATAGGTCCAAGGGTTCTATGAAATGACTATCTCCATCAATGACTCTCACGGGATGCCCTCCTTTGTTATGGCGATACCTTGCCCAGCGGACAAGGCGTCTGGACCGAAACAGATGAACACTCTCAACCTATACTCGCTCGTGACTGTGCTGGCAACAGAAAAAGATGTCTCGAAGATGTGATGGCCAGTATAGTCGATATTGCACCCTAGATAGAAGGCGTGGTACTATCCGCCCTAAAATTGCTTGGAGGAACCTCTGATGGCCGCTGTTATGACATTACCATCCAGTCCAATTTCTGGATTCAACCTTAACAACCTCAAATGGACGCATATCGAAGGCGGACCCGAATTTGACTACTCTATCAACTACTGGTTGGCCATACTTGGCGTACGACCAGAAGTTGGCGGCCTAGACTTTCTCGTCAAATGGGAGCCTGATTCGTATTGCCACTTCCATCGACACCTTGGAAGCACCACCACGCTCGTCCTTGAGGGTGAGCACCACGTCGTTGAAACAACCGCTGACCAAACGATCCATAAAATACGTCAGCCTGGACACTACTCTCGAACCCCTGATGGCGAGGCGCACATGGAATATGCAGGGCCGGCAGGCTCCTTGCTCTTCTTCAGCATGCAGTCAGCAGACGGCCGCCTTTTCGAGATTCTCGACAAGGACGAGAACGTTCTCGGCGTAGCGACTGTCGAGGGCTTAGCGGCTGGGCAGCTTACGAGCTAACCGTGTGAGATTTGAGAAGAGGCGTGGCGGCGAGTTCCATGTTGCCGCCCGCCACGCGTTCGCTCCGTATTTCTTACAGAAAGCGAAAAGCGACGAGTTCTTCAGCGTGCTTTCTTCTCAGGCATTGGCGCTTGCTCAATTTCTTCTTTACGGAAGGAGCCTGGGTCGCGTGGACGAGTAGGAGAGGTCGCACGGGTTTCTCCAAGGCGGATGACATTTTCTCCGTAACGTGCAGTAAGTTGGTCAAGGAGTTGTCCCAGGCGCCGGCGTTTGTCGTGCTGCTGGGGCGCGGGAGTGAAAAGATCAAGTTGTTCAGTGTGTCCTTCCGGTTCAAGACTGCTCGCGTAAATGCCGACGAGCCGCACGTTGACGCCGTGGCGTGGTACGGCGCGATACAATGAGATGGCAGTGCGATAGATTTCTTGATCGTCACTTGTTGGAGCGGGAAGGGTAGAGCTCCGAGTGTAGGCGCGGTAGCGTCCTTCGCCGAGCGGCTCGGCGAGCTTGATCTTGACGGTAATCGTGCGCCCCACTAACCGTCGACTCCGTAACCGATGCGCCACCGTCTGGGCCTGCCGAAGTAAGACTGTATACACATCTTCATCAAGGACAAGATCTTTTACGAATGTCTCTTCTTCTCCGAGCGACTTGACCTCTTGGTCTGGATCAACGGCTCGATCGTCGAGGCCGTGGGAAAGGTTGAATAACTGTTCCCCATGCGCCCCGAAGCACGCGACCAGCGTCTCACGACTGAACCGCGCCAGATCTCCGATCGTTTGCACTCGCATCCCGTGGAGGGTCTGCGCAGTGACACGACCAACTCCCCAGAT
>CAZUFQ010000965.1:0-2614 GCA_964618735.1 uncultured Enterobacteriaceae bacterium | reverse complement strand
GTCTTCTTTGTGTTCAAAGAGAACAGTTACACTGCTGGCGCCGTAAAAGTGGAGGCAGACCAACAGGTAATATCGACCGGGCCGTATCGGTTCGTTCGTCACCCTATGTATGTGGGCGCCACTCTCATGTTCTTGGCCACCCCATTCGCCTTGGGTTCACAGTCGGCGCTACTTGTCGCAATTCCGCTCTGCAGCGTTATTGTGGCTCGGCTTCTCAACGAGGAACAGTATCTATCAACGCACCTCCCCGGCTATATCGCTTATTGCCAAAAGGTTCGCTATCGACTGCTCCCTTTGGTCTGGTGAACCGCAAGTCTGAGTACGCCACAAAACAATGACGGCTTAGCCCCTTCAGCAAAGCGGTAGAAAAATAGCAAGAGGTTTCCTTACTATCTCCCCATCTTCAAGCGATCTTCCTGCGCCCAGCCTTCGCGCAACGGCACGGTGAAGTATGGCGTGAGTCGCATGCTTTTGAATTTCCATTGACCGTTTTGTTTGACATATTCATCGTCATAGCGAGCCGCCACCAAATAGCTTTCTCCCTTCGACACCGGCTTAGCTTCCAAATAGCTCAGCCCTGTCCCTTGATCGCCGTGCACTTGTATCACATGGTTGTGAATGAACTGCTTCACGAATGAAAGGAGCTGAGAAACACCTCCGAAAAACTTTGTCAGCTCGGTTCGTCCATTGGCTTTACCGAGATAGCCGAAATCAAGCACTCCATCCTCGGTGAAAAGATCAGGAATGTTAGCATGTGTGCCATCGTTGATGCATTCGTGGTAGCGGTATCGCAACGCGCGAATCGCTTCTTGATCTCCCAAATTCTGCACTGCGTCTTCCAGCGCCTTGACGCGCGCTTCGAGGTCTTGCGCCATAACTCTCCTCCTTTGCGACAATGTTCTTCGCGATGTTTTTCTTTAGCATCTTTCACCGCAGGAAAGAACAAGTCAGCCTCTTGCTTGACCGCGGGACCCTGAAGGAGTTAACGTCAACATATCAAGTCCCTCATGAGGAGGCGTTATGGATAGTGCGTACGTCTCAGACTGGGAAACGTTTCGTTGGCCGCAGGAAGGGGTAACTCGCGTTCCCTATCAGGTGTTTGTCGACCCCGCTATATACGCCCAAGAACAAAAGCGGATCTTCCGGGGCCCGGTGTGGAATTACGTCGGTCTCGACGCCGAACTCCCTAATCCTGGAGACTTCAAAACGACCTTCATTGGCGATACGCCGGTCGTGGTTTCCCGCGACCGCGACGGCGAATTGCACGCGTTCGTGAATCGCTGCGCGCACCGCGGCGCGCTCGTGTGCCGCGAGATGCGAGGCAATCGCAATACCCACGTCTGCATCTACCATCAGTGGAGTTATGATCTCCGAGGCAACTTGATCGGCGTGCCCTTCCGTCGCGGCATCGAAGGAAAGGGAGGGTATACTCCGGATTTTGATCCAACGAAGATCACGCTCTCCCAACTGCGCGTCGCGACGTACGACGGCGTTGTGTTCGCCTCTTTTGCCAAAGAGGTTGAGCCGATCGAAGACTTTCTTGGCCCAGTGCAGCGGCCCTGGTTCGATCGCGTCTTTAACCGCCCGGTCCGTGTTCTTGGCTATGGCCGCCAGTTCATCCGCGCCAACTGGAAGCTCTACGCTGAAAATACGCGAGACCCGTACCACGCCAGCCTCCTGCATCTCTTTCACACTACGTTCGGCATTTATCGCTCATCGCAAGGCGGCGGCGCCATGATGGACGAGACCCGACGCCACTCGATGCTCCGCGCCTTCAAACGCACGGAAGCCGCCGAACGAGCGGCGTACAAGACCACGAATCTGCGCACCTACCAAAAGGGGTATGCGCTCGCCGACCCCTCGCTACTGCAGACGCGCAAAGAATTCGAGGTTGAACTTACGAACTCGATTCACTCCATCTTCCCGAGTCTCGTGATTCAACAGATTTTTAATACGCTCGCGACTCGCCATATTTTGCCCAAGGGGCCCGACGCCTTCGAGTTGCTCTTCACGTTCTTTGGCTATGCTGATGACGATGAAGACATGTTACAAAAGCGCATCAAGCAGGCCAATCTTGTTGGTCCTGCCGGCTACATCTCTATGGAGGACGGCTATGCAGCTGAAATCGCTCAGCAAGCGATTACGCATGAGCAAGATGCGTGCTCCATCCTTGAGCTGGGCGGCGCCGGGACGCAGGACGAAGAAAATCTCGTCAACGAAACCGCGATCCGCGGCTTCTGGCAATACTATCGTCAAATCATGGGCTGCTGACTGGTCGGTAAAGGAGCACACCATGAACACCAGAGAAATGCGTGACGCCATCGAAGAACTCCAGTACGCCTATGTCCACTGCATTGATGATGATCGCCTGGAAGAGTGGCCAGAATTTTTCCTTGAGCGGTGTCTGTACAAAGTCATGCCCCGCGAGAATGCGGATCAGCATTTGCCCATTGCATTGATGTACTGCGACAGTCGGGGGATGCTGCAAGACCGCGTCGTCGCCCATCGCGCCGCGAATCTGTACGCGCCGCACTACTACCGCCACTTGCTCAGCGCGATCCACATTCTCGGCTGCGAACGCGACGAAGTCGCCGTCCAGACGAACTATGCTGTG
>CAZUFQ010000964.1:0-2623 GCA_964618735.1 uncultured Enterobacteriaceae bacterium | reverse complement strand
TTGAGCCCCGGGCTTAAGAGTTCCTAAATCAAGACCTGGCTTGGCCGCTTCCGTTCCTGCGTGCGGAAATGCAGGCGGGCGCCGAAGCAGAGGCGGTCCTGAGCTGTTACCGAGTCCTGGTTGATCACCTACGCGCTTACGGTCATGACGGGTTGGGCGTGTTAATCGTCAGCATGACGCGCAGCGTGTCAGACCTGCTCAGTGTGTATCTCTTCACCCGAGAAGTAGGGTTGACGATCACTACACCGGACGGGCTCGCCTGCCAGTTGCCTGTAGCGCCGTTATTCGAGACGATTGACGACCTGCGACGTAGCCCGGAAATCCTGCGAGCCTTTCTTGCGCATCCGGTAACGCGACGCAGTTTGGAAGAACAGCGCCGTCGGGTCGGCGGTGAGCAGTTAGTGCAGCAAGTGATGGTCGGCTACAGCGATAGCAACAAAGACGGCGGAATCTTCGCTAGCCTGTGGTCGCTCTACCGCGCCCAGGAAGCACTAATGCGAGTTGGACAGGAGACCGGCGTCCAGATTCATTTTTTTCATGGACGCGGCGGGACGCCCAGCCGGGGCGGGGGACCAGAGCACCGTTTCGTGAAGTCCATGCCGCACGGGGCGCTCGATGGTAATCTCCGCGTCACCGAGCAAGGGGAAACTATCGCCCAGAAATACGCCAATCGCATTATGGCTGTTTACAACTTAGAACTCTTACTGGCGGGGGTTACCCGCGCCACGCTTCTGGATTGGCATCGTCCCGAACCGCGCCATCCGCTTGAAGACACGATGGATTGGTTAGCTGAGCGTAGCTGGCAAACGTACACGAGTCTTTTGCAGACTGAGGACTTTCTAACGTTTTTCCGGCAAGCGACACCCATCGACGTCATCGAAGAAAGCCGCATCGGTTCACGTCCGGCGCGTCGTACCGGGCAACTTTCGCTCGCCGATTTACGGGCGATTCCCTGGGTGTTTAGCTGGGGGCAATCCCGTTTCTATTTGTCTGGATGGTACGGCGTGGGGAGCGCCCTAGAAGCGTTGGCCGTACAGCAACCAGAACAGTTCGTATGCTTACAGCACCATCTCTACCTCTGGGCTCCACTTCATTATATTCTGAGTAATGCCGCGACCAGTGTAGCGGCGACCGATCCGGAAGTCATGTACGACTACGCTATGTTGGTTGAAGATACGAAGCTGCGCGAATGTGTCTTTGGGAAGATTGTTGAAGAATTCGCTCGCACTCGGTCTATGCTCGAACGGGTGTATGGCGGATCGCTGGCTGAACGCCGACCCAATATCAATGGCATGGTCCACATGCGCAAAGAACCGCTGCGGGTGCTACACCATCAGCAGATAACATTATTGCGCCAGTGGCGAGAGCTGCGACGACGTGGTGAGTTAGAAGCTGCAATAACTTTACTGCCTCATCTACTGCTGACCGTGAATGCGATTGCTAGCGGGCTGGGAACTACGGGGTAATAAGGCATCTGACAGAGGTGGAGCGCCACGTTAGCCAGCTCTGGTCACCGCTGCTCTGCGTACTCGTACACCGGCGTTTCAAGGACTCGGCGTGGCTTGCCGTGCCCAAGAATCATCTTCTGTAATTGTTCTACTGTAGCCGGCGAGAAAAACTGTTCACCCGTTTTTTCATTGACCCGTGCAGGGACATTCTCCACAATGTAGAACTTTCCCTCGTACTCCAGTGTGTATGTCACTCGGCGCTCAACTAGGTTCTCTTCTCTCTCATTCATAGGGTTCTCCGTTTTTTAAAGTCAATCCACCGGGCCGGATCTGGTTCATAAAGTGTAATGATCTTGAGAAGTGTGCGCGACGGGTAGCTGTATTGGATATGCAGTGGCTGTCCTGCCATCGTCTTTCCGAAGATGAGGCAACTTGGGCCATATTTGTCCTCTGGATAATCCTCAATCACTTCGGCGCCGTGTTAACCGTCAACCGTTTACTTGCGGACAGCCTTCCCTGGGAAAATTTATTGCCCACTTCACTGAATCAATCACTTCAGGAACAGGATATTGCCTCGCCAACAGTGGGTGTTTCTTCAGCCAGGTCTTTATTGGGGCGAAGGCTTCGCACGGATTCGCCGTTAAAGCTGGCGGTTCCGGCAACGTCTCGTACAATTCCCAATATTCATCGACACTGAGTGCGCGCCCTCTTTTCTGTTTGCTGTCTTGGGAGCCCAGGTCAAACAAGGCTCCATAGGGATATGGCTCTAAGAAAGCAGGTTGGATATCGAACGTCGGCTTTCCTTCCGTCCATCGCCCCTCAGGGCGTAACTTTGCAACAAACACCCCTCGGGCTCCCACTCTCCAGGGGAATGAGGGTCGTGTCCAAGTAACCCGCTCGCACGCGGGGTCGTCATCCCATGGAACCACAATCGCAATATTGTGATGCCGCTTTAAGGCCGGCAACACCGTGCTTGTTTGGCTCCCTCCAAGACGCAGAATACGGATTTCTTGACCATGAATCTGGGAAGGGCAATTGGGACCATGCAGATGTCCTCTTGTGCAAGGGAAGGGATTGGGACCAGTATCAACCCTGCGGGGCAACGGAAGGCCAATGAAATAGATGGGCGCACGCAATCCGGGGGGTCTGTTGATGTTCCGGGCCAGCGCCCGGAC
>CAZUFQ010000963.1:0-2632 GCA_964618735.1 uncultured Enterobacteriaceae bacterium | reverse complement strand
ACATGACGTGCTCGCCGCAGCCCAGAAAGTCATATCCCAATTCTTCTGTCTTGCGCGCAAATTCCGCCGTACCAGTCACTGATGGTAGCGCCGTGCCAAACTCAATTTTTGCCATGCTCCCTCCTTTAGCGAATAGTGTGTTCTCTCTCATAGCCTTGTATTGGCCACCGAATCAACCCGTGTTGACAGCAGAACACGGCGGTCTTTATCGTAGAACAACGAGGAGACGTCATGGCGCTATCATACTTTGCACGTATCGCGGAAGAGCGGATTCGGGAGGCGCAGCAAGCAGGCGCCTTTGACAATTTACCCGGCAAGGGCAAACCACTGGTGCTGGAAGATCTCAGCAATGTTCCTGAAGATCTTCGCATGGCCTACCACATTCTCAAAAACGCCCAGGTACTCCCGCCTGAAGTTGAGCTGCAAAAAGAAATCGGCACTCTCCAAGACCTTCTCAAATATGTCGAGGAAGACGGCGAGCGCAAAGCCTTAGCCAAAGAGATTGAATGGAAAGTGATCCGCCTTGACCTCTTGAAGAAGCGCTCCATGTCGTGGCAGTCTTCTCGCTTCTACGGGAAAAAACTGGTGCAGCGGTTTTTGCGTCGGTAAATGTTCGACTGACGAAAAGGTGCTCAAAGTCAGCAAGGTCGCCCAGCAGAAAGTGCAGACCACCGATCTGGTATACTCGACTACACTCAAGCACAAGACATGAGTCATGCAGTCGTTTGAATTCCTTATTCGGAGCCGGCCAGTTTCATCACAGACGCGCCGACGCGAGCGTCTCCGGGAATGGAAGGATTTTGTGAGACAAGAGGCGATCCGGTATTGGTCCTCGACGCACGCACCTGCGGATGGCCCCGTTTGCATTACGTTTGTCTACCTGTACGACGAAGCGGCCCTGGATGTTGATAACATTATCAAACCCATCCAAGATGCGCTTGTGGGTCTTGCATTCCCCGATGATTCGTTGGTTACTGATATCATTAGTCGCCGTAGACAGCTCCGAGGGGCCTTTAACCTTAGTCGAGCCTCCCCAGTGCTTATAGAAGGATTTGAGTATGGTGACGAGTTTGTCTATGTGCACGTTGGTGATGCCCCACCGCAGGAGCAACTTATATGAATAACTTAGGGCATGAAGCCTACCACCATAAACTTCAGGAAATCGCCGCTGAGTACGAGAGTCGCGGATACGACGTGCTGGTTGAACCCAGTCCAGAGAAACTACCTGAATTCTTGACGGGTTTCCATCCAGATCTCGTGGCTCGTGGACCAAACGAGTCGGTAGTTGTCGAAGTTAAAGAAGGAACTACGATGGCGGCCTCCGAACGCTTTCGAGATCTCGCCCAGGCCATTCAACGTCAACCCGGATGGCGGTTCTCCCTGGTGGTTATTGACCCTCGGTCAGACGAGGTAACCCCACTGACTCAGCAGTTACTTGATCAAAAAGAAATTGCTGATCGACTTGGAAGAGCTCATGAACTGCTCAAGACAGGTGCAACAGACGCCGCATTTCTACTATTGTGGACAGCAGTTGAGGCTCTCCTCAGGCATATCGCAACACGCGAAGGTCTTCCGCTTGAGAGAGTGTCTTCCTCGTCTCTTATGAAAGAAATGTTCTCACTGGGTATCCTTTCGCGATCCGAACTCGTCGTGGTGCAGCGCGCGTTTTCTGTTCGTAATGCACTTGTACACGGTTTTGAGACTACCGGACTTGATGACGCCGCCAGAGAATTGGTGCAGCTTGCCCAGCACCTCTTCTCCGAACTGGATAGCAGTGAAAAGTGAGGCGAACCTCAGAATTTCAGTTTCCGCTGCCAATCAAAATAAATGGGGCCCAGAAACAGGGCGAGGAAAAAAGTGGCAGAGTGTCTTGTAATTGTTCGTTCCAGACGGAACTCTGCATCAGCTCTCGCTTGGCCTGCTGGAGCGCTTCTGCTTTAGATTTTCCTTCCTGTAAATATCGATAGAAAAACTCCATAAGCGGACTGGTCGATTGATCGCTTACTTTCCATAGACTTGCCACGAGAGAAGGCGTCCCGGCGTACATGAAGGCCCGCGTGAGCCCCACAATCCCTTCTCCTCGATACACGTTTCCTCCGCCAGTGTCACAGGCAGAGAGGACGACAAGATCAGCGTTCAGACGCAAATTAAAAATCTCTCCCATTTGCAAGAAACTGTCGTGTGGACTCTCGGCTCCAGCTACCGACAACACCAGGGAAGGTTGAGTAATCCTTTTCCCCGGATCGCTCAGAATGGCATGCGTAGCAAAATGGAGAATGTGATAACGAGAGAGATCCATTTCTCGCAAGCGTTTTTTGGTTGCTTTCTCTTGGAGGTTTACCGCGGCAGAAGATAAAGGTGATCCGAGAATCCCGGCGACTTTTTGGACTTCTTCCGCCGCATGCGGGAGCCGCTCAAATCCTTCGGGCAAAGGAGCCGGATCTCCAAAAGCTAACAGCGGAGATTGAGAGGAATCCTTGGCGCGATGCAGGTTATGATTTTTTTCCAACGCGACCAGCCCAGACGCTGAAGGAGCGTACGTCACGTATTAGTTCTTGATAGAGTATGGATGTATGGGGGATGTTTCGCGTTCAGCAGGCTAGTCCTTACTGTCCTCACCGAGCAGCGCTTC
>CAZUFQ010000962.1:0-2634 GCA_964618735.1 uncultured Enterobacteriaceae bacterium | reverse complement strand
CAGAGTCCGCATGGGTCACTCCCGCGTATGTAAGGACTGCTTCGAAGGTGGGTTCCGCGACGACGAGGTTCTTTCCTGGGGCCAGAAACGCCATATCTGCAATGCGCAAGATCTCTCCTGAGCCGCAGCCAAGCAGCACGCAAGCCGGTTCGACCTTATGATACTGCGCGATCATATCAATCACTTGCTGTTCTATATGCCCCGAATAACGAGAAGCCCAACGTTGCGACTTTGTCATCGCCTCTAAGGCTTTTGCGGAAGGACCGTACGGGTTTTCGTTGGAGTTGAGTTGGATCACATCTTCGGGGACGCCAGGCGGCAGTCTCGCCTCGACGACAGAGCGCGTGAGCTTGGGCGCGAGCATGGCCGCTCCTACACTGGCGCCCACAAGACGAGCGAATTGACGGCGGGAGAACATCGAATGCAGCATAGTACACCTCGCGAGACGAATGAGTGGGACAAATTCACCGAAGGAACAACGTTGCAAACTTTACAACCCTATTATCTATGCCCCACCTGTGTTTGCCTGGCAATAACCCGCGTCCTAACGACAGGCAAGAGAGCCGCTGCCTTGTGGTGTGGTCTAAATTCCAGGCGCTGTTGGGCAAGTGTTATAGGGGAGACGTCCTCCCTACTTTTCCCCTGGGGAAGGCGCACTCGGAGCTTCCTTGACGGTCGTCACCAGGAAGAGGCGCGCCGTCAGCTCCAGCATTCCCTCGATGGTCAGCACCCGGCCGCGCCGCTCGGGCTGCTGCAGCCGCGCCAGCAGGGCGGCCGGCCCACTAAAGCGCACTTGGCGCAACACCAGCGCGTCAAGCACTTGCGCGCGTTCGGCGCTCGTCAGTTCCTCGACTCGCCCGACCCGCAAGAGCAACGGCGTATCTTGCACGATGATGGGGACCGTGAAGAGGTCCTCGCGCTGCGCCGCCTCCAGGGGCACCAGCGTGCCCGAGATCCGCAGGTGCATAAGACCCTCGCCCGACTGCGCGCGCACGAGCCCTGCCCCGCACACCACGAGGAGCAGGGCGCTGAATGTCCATAATCTCATTGTTTCCCTCCCATTGTTAAAGAATTGCAACCTCCACTCCTCACTGCTGATCTAGCACCGCCAACAGCGCCTTGGCCTCTTGGAAGTCTTTCGTCTCAAAGCCTTCGATGAACCAGGGGTAAATCTCGGTCAGCCCGTGCCTGGCTTCGTCGTTCTTCCCTTGACTCTGCCACAGCCGGCTCAAGCTCCTCACCGTCCGCAGCTCCAACGAGTTGGCCTGCTGCTGTCGAGCAATCGCGATGGCCTTCCAAACACAGTCCTCCGCTTCCTCTTCAGAAACCTTCCTCCGCTGTGCTCACTCCGCGCACGATTTTCGCTCCCAGTCCACCTCACGTATGTAGTCGGTTTCTCGCTGCCGTACAAGGCGCATGCTCTCGCCCTTCAGGCTTAAGCGGCTAGCCTCGGCTACGGCTTGGGGGTCCGCTGTCTTCCAGCGCATCCTGCACTCCGGCCTACACCGCGGGGCGTAGCTCTGCTCCCTTGCGACAGCGGAAGGGTTAGTCGTCGAAAATCCTAATAGACCTCAATGTGGCAACGACTCCAGGAGATGGTGTTGATTGCATATGAGCTTGCTCCTGAACGCTCACAGTGCTAGGACGCATGGGAAAAGGAGGACCTCGCGAAGGTCGAGACCACGGATAAAGGGGGACCTGTATGCGTGTTGCGTTCGATATCGGCGGCACATTCACCGATGTCATCGTCCTTGGAGATGACGGGCAGCTCACCACCGCCAAGGTGCTATCACTCCTTGATCGTGTGGGGGAGGACATCGTCGCTTGTGTCCAGCAAGCATCCACTGCGCCTCGGGTGGAAAACTTTGTCCACGGCACCACGATCGCCGCGAATGCGGTGATCGAGAATAAAATCGCTACGACAGGGCTCCTGACGACCGAAGGGTTTCGGGATGAGCTGGAGATGCGCGGTCAGCGTCGGCCCAACATTTACGATGCAGAGTGGGACCGCCTGCCGCCGTTGATTCCTCGCGAGCTGCGCCTGGAAGTGAAGGAGCGCATCCTAGGAAACGGCGCCGTGGAGCATGCGCCTGATCCCCAGGAAGTGCGAGTGGCGATTCAGAAACTGCTTGCCCAAGGCGTAGAAGCAATTGCAGTCTGCTTTATCAACTCATACTTGAACCCGGTTCATGAACAACAGGTCGGCAAGCTGATTGCCGAGATCGCTCCACAGACTGTAGTTTGTCTCTCTTCCGACATTCATCCGGAAATCCGCGAATACGAACGCATGAGCACTACAGCGATTAACGCGGCGCTGATTCCGGTGGTGGCCAATTACATGGACCGCTTAGAGCGGCATCTTTCTTCTTACAGCGACCGCTTGCTCATCATGCAATCGAACGGCGGCATCATGACTGCGCAGAGTGCGCGTCGCCGCCCCATCTACATGATTGAGTCCGGTCCCGCAGCGGGGGTGTTAGCTGCTGCCCGTCTCGCTCTGGAAGCTGGGGCAACGCAGACGCTTTCCTTTGACATGGGCGGCACAACCGCGAAAGCGTGTCTCATAGAAAACGGGATGCCATTGGAAAAACCGGGCGGCGAAGTCGGCGGCGGGGCAACTGTGGCGACGCGACT
>CAZUFQ010000961.1:0-2637 GCA_964618735.1 uncultured Enterobacteriaceae bacterium | reverse complement strand
GAATCAAGCCCCTACACGGTGGAGCGCAAGGGTTGCTCGTTGTCAGGAGTCATCCCTTACATGCGATATTGCACCACTGCCAATGGCTCTTTTCTCTTGACAGGTTCCTGCCGCCATGCCAAAGTGAACCGAGATTCAGTTTACTCCGAGGCCGTTTGCGTTGAGGGCTTCCTCGGAAGGAGAGTTGCCGGTGCGAGAGGCTTTTCCCTCCCTAACTTTTTTTCAATCTTTGCAAACCTTGATGCGACAGGAGGAAGCTCGTTTCCGCCGCCTGGGTTTCATCGATGCGATGATCGGCATTCATATTGTCGGTCCATCCGGGCAGGAGTGGCGGTATCTGCTGACGTTCGAGGTGTTCGAGTGCCATGAGGTTGCTGAAGTAACAGGTTTTGATCTCGCTGCGATCGATTTTGTTCTTAAAGGCGAGCTGTCTGCCTGGGTCGAGATGTTGCAGAATATCCAGCAACACAACGGCGCTGACGTGACCCATTCGCTCAATACCTTGACGCATTTCGGCGAGCGGCTGCAAGTGTTGTACGATGATCCTGACGGGCGCGATAAATTGTTCCGCTTTCAAGAGAGCATCCAAGAGTTTTTTGATCTGTCGGTTTCGTTAGACCTCGAATTTCCAGCCGGTAACATCCACAACGTCGGCGTTTCTGCGCAAGTGTCGTAGAGTAGGAGATTCCTATGGCGTATCTCAGCACAGTTGATTTCTTTGATGACAAAAATTTTCTTGATCGCTGGCAGCGGAATCTCAAGGGTGATCTTGATCTCTCTTGGATGAACGCCAAAACCGAGAAACTAGCTGCGACGCCGGAGAATCCCCGCCGAGGTCTGACGCTACGCGACTTAGACAAAGGGTCGTACGGTTTTTCTGAGATGCCTGACGTGGTGCGCGACAACCGCAGCTTCGCGCCGCGTGGGGCCGAACTGCCGGACGGGTTGCCGGACCTCCAAGCTGAAGTCAGCCAAAAAGGCGAGGTCTGGGCGTATAACACTGAAGGCTACTACGAAGAGGCGATGACGCGCCAATGGAACGCGACGCTGGATGTGCCCTGGCAAGAGCTGGCGAAAGCTGAGCTACCGGATGAAATCGGTCGTGCTTATGCCCAGCTGTTGACGTTTCTTACCGAAGTAGAAATGATTGCGACTGACGTGCCGGCGGAATGGATGGGGCGACTCAATAACAACTTCATGGAAGTGAAGAATTTCATGGCGACCCAGGTCATGGATGAAGCGCGGCACGCTGAAGTGTTCCGCAAACGGGCATTGACCACGGGGTACGGGCTCATGAAGGCAAGCCCCGCCAATGAAATCGCCCTGAAGCAAATTCGCGATGCCGACTCGTTTGCTGAGATGTCGCTGTCCTTACACCTCATTGGCGAAGGAATGGTGCTCACGATGTTTCGTTTCAGCGAATACATTGCACCCACTGAAGCGGATAAGAAAATGTTCCGCTTGATCATGCAAGATGAGGCGCGACACGTGGGCTACGGCTTGCAACACCTCAAATGGGTGATGCGTCACTTTCCAGAGAAACGCGAAATCATCCACAAACACCTCGACGAGGCGGAGAACATGGTGTTTAGCGGCGGCTATGCATTAGAAGTGACGGAGCCCTTTATCGTGCTCGCCGGCAAGGGGTTGAAGAAAGAGAACATCGAACAAGGCGCTAAGATCACCGCGTTGTTTCAAATGAAGCAACTGGAGGAATACTTTGAACGCCTTGATAAATGCGGTCTCGGCGACCGGCGTGAAAAAAGTAAACTCCACAATGCGCTCGTCTTGACGCGTGCGGGGCTGCAAGAAGCCGGCGTGCTGGCGGCGTAGCTCAGGAGCATGACCTTGAATCATGAAGCGTAGAGGGCGGGAACATCCCGCCCTTTCTGTTTGGGGTGAGCAGCAATGGCTTTTTATCTGGAAAAAGATTTTTTCGAAGATCTTGAACTCTTCAACCTGACTCAGCAAGTCATGACAGGGAATCTCACGCTGCGTTGGTTTGATCCCAAGACCGAACGGGTCCGCGTGTTTCCCAAAAATCCCGCACGTGGATTGACGTACGAAGACTGCAACGTCGGTTCGTATAGCTACGATCGACTGCCCGAATTGATTCGCAACAATTACAGCATGGCGCCGCGCGGCTCGGAGTTGTGGGGCAAACTACCAGATCTTGGCTACACCATCAATCGAAAAAGCGACGTGTGGGCTGACAACGTCGCCGCTCTCTACGAAGAAGCCAAAGCGCGCCGTTGGGCGCCGGCAGTCGACGTCAAATGGGATGCCTTCACGCAGACGCCGTTGCCGGAGGCGCAAGAAGCGGCGATGGCGCAGCTCTGTACTTTGCTGCAAGAGTGCACCACGGTCTTGATGGCGGCTTCTTCGCAGTGGATTTACGCAATCAACCAGGAATTTCTTGAACTCAAAAGTTATCTGAGCGCCCAGATTTTTGATCAGGCTCGTCATCTCGAAGCGCTGCGCAAACGCGCGCTCACAGGAGGGCAGGGCCTAAAACGCGCTAGTGTTGACGCAGAACAGGCGCTGAAGGAGATTCTGAGTGTTGAGACGTATGTCCAAGGATCAGTCGGCGGCAATTTGCTGCTCGGAAGTTTCCTCTTAGGCGTCTATCGACATCTT
>CAZUFQ010000960.1:1843-2644 GCA_964618735.1 uncultured Enterobacteriaceae bacterium | reverse complement strand
TTTCTTCCGTCATCGTTCAAGTAGATTGCTCCTCCGGGTCGCTCAACAAAATGCTTGGGGGTGATTTGTCGTCGATTGATGAGGGTCAAGGCTAAGCGCTCGGCAATCACGGATCGCAACTCTTCCATGAGGTCCAATCCCAGCGCGGGGCGGCCCGGACGCAGCGCATGCAGAAACCCCATTTGTGGATCAAGTCCAACGCCTTCGGCGGCAGCAACGCAATCCCCGAGTAGTAAGGCGTACAAAAACGACAAGATCGCATTGACAGGATCGCGCGGCGGTCGGCGACTGCGTCCATTGAGTTGAAACGTAGCGCGTTCTTCTCGCACCATACAACTGAAGGTCTCAAAATGGCGGCGGGCGGCCTCTCCCTCAAAACCGCGTAGTTGGTCAAGATCTTCTGCTATTTCTACTTGCCGGAGGGTATTGGCCAGCGCACGAGCGGTTTCGGCGAGCTGAGCGCTATCTTGCGGGTCGTCAGTTTCCCGCGCCGCTCGGAGGACAATCTGCCGGACATTCTGCACCTTGCCTGCGACAATGTTCCGAGCGATAGCAAGGGTCCGGCCGGAGTCAGTTACGGTTGCGTGCTGGGCTTTCCGTAAGAGGACATTACCGGAGACCGGTCCTTCCAGCCGTGCTTTGAATCGTCCGTTGCGATCGAGCCACACCACGGAACGCCCATCATCCGCACAGCGATGAAGGACCGCGGGCCTGAAAAGGACGTCGCCAAAGTCAATAAGAGAGCCCAAGGGCATCCCAGCGACCTTCAGATTTGGTTTGCCCTCGCACCGTAACCCCCCA
>CAZUFQ010000960.1:0-1833 GCA_964618735.1 uncultured Enterobacteriaceae bacterium | reverse complement strand
GCCGAAGAATATGGGAGCGCCAAGTGGATGAAGCGGCACTTGCAGCTTGGTTTCGCCTTCGACCTGAACGCGCAAGGTGTCATGATCCAGTCGCACGTAGGCTTCCGGAGTAGTGATATATAAGGTGTTAAGTAGTTGATGCATAGGTGCCTCATCTGCTCACGGTATCTTCTGGGAGAAAAAGGGTACTTTGTAAACGTCTCAACCGCGCCTGCTCCCCCACGACCGACGGCAGACATGCATCCTGTAGTGAACAATGTTTACAGCGTGCGTCATTCACGGCAGGTGGGAGGGTGCGGTTTTTCAGCATGCTGCGGATCTCGCCGGCGTACTGTTCAACCTTTTGACGAAGGAGAGGAGTAAATTCCACCTCTCGGCGACGGCGCGAACTATGATGAAAGATCGCGCCTTTGGGAATGGCTTGGCCGGTCATTTCTTCGAGACACAGCGCTTGGGCGCAGAGTTGGAGATCATCGTGTTCCCTCTCACGGCGCGGGCCGTGCTTGTATTCCACTGGATAGGGCGTGGCACCGTGAAACTCGACCACATCCGCCTTGCCAACTAAGCCGAGGCGATGAGACCAGAGCGGCAACGCTCGTTCGACGCGCACCCCTTTTTCTACTTTCATCTCCGGTTCATCTACCTGCTCATGCACCGCGCGTCCGCGCAACGTAAAGACGTTTTCGTCAAAAGACTGCTCCACATGGATCAGCGCACACTGTCGGGGACAGTAGCTGTAGTGCTCCAAAGCGGAGAGCATGATGAGGTCGTTCTCATCCCGATCAGGGGGGGATTGCTCAGACATTGTGTAATTCCACCTTCCAATTTTCACTCAGTCCAAAGACTGAGCGCTACGGGAGACTTAGCGTGTTTCACCCAGCCAGAGATGTTTCAATCCTCACCTCAACTGAGAGTTGGGTGCCACGTTCAACGTCTTATGCAAAATAATCGGTAAAGCACCTGTTAGAACCCATTAAGCTCCTCAGGCTTGAGGCCATCGAGGCTGGCAAGTTCGTAAGTGCCATCAGGTTTAACCGATAGCGTGCGATGAACTTTGGCCGAGGAATACTGCCCCGCTTTGCAGTTGTGCTGCCACCAGATGACTTTGCTCACTTCCATACTTCCTTCTGGTCTGGCAGACGAGGCATCATTTTCGAACAGTCGCGGCAGCACCTGCTTGATGGCTTCGGCATCCGCATCGCTGAATTTCGTTTTCTCCGCCAGCTGAGGGTTCATACTACCGAAAAAGACATACACGCCGTGGTCAACACGATGCTTCATACCCATTGTGTCGGAACTGCGCTTTGTCCCATCTCCCTCGCCACTCACACTTTTGGTGATCTGGGTGCTCGTGACACTAACAGGCTCCACGCTGAAAGCAGACTGCACAGACACTGGCCCACGTATGCCAATGGAGACACCCGAATCTCCATTCTCACCCTCATCTTTCTTTTTTCCCTTTTTGTCAGACTTAAACGCAAAAAGCTGACCGAAGGCGCGCACATCGAACCATTTCTCGCAGGCCAGTTTCGCAGTATCGTTGGAACCAAGTTTGTTCCCCAGAGCAGCTTCAGCCCTCGCCCGCAGACTTTTGGCATCATCTACTTTTCTGTCGTCTGACTGCACAAAAACTGCGTGGCCCTTTTCTAGAAGCCGGTCTCTGATTTTACGCTTGAGACACACGTCAGTGATTTCTCCGAGTCCTTCATAATCGGTGCGGGGTCGGTTGCCGTTGAGCGGATCGCCATTGGGGTTTGCATTCTTGACACGTAAAACAACGACGAAGTCGATCTTCTGTGGCAACGTGCACTTGATTCTGCCTTCGTCATTTTA
>CAZUFQ010000959.1:0-2658 GCA_964618735.1 uncultured Enterobacteriaceae bacterium | reverse complement strand
TTGGCTCTTCGGTTGTGATTGGTCCAGCCCCTGTCTCGGAGAGACCTTACGCCGACATTCAAGAAGTGCGCCTCACCTCTTCCCCTGTGACGATGACACTTCTTTACGTTACCGGAGAGAGGACAAAAATAAAGTTCTTTGTAAACCGCAAAAATCTTATTGCAGATGTCAAGGCAGGGTACAACAATAGTGAAGCGCAGCCCTTTGCTATCTTGCGCTCGATGTGGGTGTCGGACAAGGTCAGTGATGTGGCGAGAATTAAAAGTCCAGAAGGAGACTTCCCAATTTTGACCGGCTGGACACGTCTGCCCGGGTCGTCATGGAAATTTTACCGCGAGGTGCGGAGCAGCCACAATACCTCTGCTCCGGATCTAACAATCCGGATAGTCCAGTGAGTTTGGAATTTTTGAGAGCGGTCTCCATAGTCCGGGATGATCTGTTGGTTGGTCGTAATGTACCCCCCAAACTCGTGCACCGCCTGCAGCAGTTTCTTGTGTTCAAGAATTAAAAAGACAACGCCTAGCGAATGAACACAACTGGACAGTAATTGAGCGGCACGAGCGGGTCGAACTCATTGTGATCCGTAGTTCTGTAGGCTGGAATGAAGCAGAGCGAATCCCAGCAAGCTATTCTTCGTCAAAGAAAAAATGCTGGGTTTCGTATAACTCAACCCAGCCTACGTCTGCTGATCAGTTTCAGTTTTTGGCGCCTCCCACGTCTAGTGTAGAGTCCAGTTTTGACGCCGAGCACGAGGGGATACAACCCACCCAACGAACCCATTAAGGCCGGATTAGCTGACTGTCGTGAGAGACGATGCACCCTTCGCCTTACAGAGAGAGGGGCTGATGGCCTAGCGGAAACTTTTCCCGTAAAATTGCCTCTATGCCCGCCCCAGACACATACCGCGACGTCGTCAAGCATGCGCTCATTAAAGATGGGTGGACTATTACTCATGATCCGTACACACTGACGTTTGGACAGAGAAACGTTTTTGTGGATCTAGGGGCAGAGCGAGTGTTAGCTGCAGAAAAGGGCCAGGAAAAAATTGCTGTTGAAATTAAAAGCTTTCAAGGCGCTTCGGATGTACGTGATTTGGAAATGGCCATCGGGCAGTATGCACTCTATCGGGCGCTGCTCAACCGATTTGAACCTGAGCGGAAACTTTTCCTCGCCGTCCCGTATAGCGTCTTTGTCAGCACGCTAGAGGAACCGATTGCTCGACCAGTCATGGAAGATCTGACTATTGCCTGCCTTGCTTTCGATCCGCAACAGGAGGCCATTGTCAAATGGAAACCGTAAAGCAGTACCGAGAGATTATCCAAAGCTTAATTCGCAACTACGCGCAATACCGCTCCGCACGTGGTGAAGTGCAGGTCGAAGTGATCTTTGACGAAGCGAACGATCACTATGAACTCATTTATGCTGGGTGGAATGGTCCGTACCGTATCCATGGCAGTGTGCTGCATATTGATATTCGCCAAGAGAAGATCTGGATTCAGCATGATGGAACAGAAGGCAGTATTGCCGAAGAGCTAGTCGAAGCAGGGGTGCCGAGCGACCGAATCGTGTTGGCGTTCAAGCCGCCAGAAATTCGTCCTCATACTGGGTTCGCGGTTGCCTAATCTCCCTATGACAACATTCGCAACAGAGCCGTACGCGTTCGCGTACGACCCACCGACTGAACGCGGACACTGCTATATCAGACTCACGCGTCTTTTGATCCACGAGCGAGGCGATTGAGCCAACTCAGCGCGGTATCAAGGTCACAATTTTCTTGGTTCTGACAAGCTATGTGTGTATCGGCGGCGGCATGGACGTCGCCGCCATCAATCGAACGGATATGGTTTGCTGAGAGGCGGTCCACTAGCGGACCGCCAGCTTATAAATGCTACTTAATCGCAAGCGGATTCAATGGGCTGCCAACCGCGTGCGGAATGTTGAGCGGCGGCGCCACCCAGAGAAACTCGTAGACGCCGTCACCAGCGCAATCTTTCGCCAGTTCCTCAAAAGTAAAAATCTCGCCGAGGGATAATCCCAGGTCGCGAATAGCCACTTGATGGAACGGAATAAACTCCCCATCAATTTCAGTGGGGAGTCGCTCCACCGCAATGTTGTCCATCGCAATACAGGAGATTTCTTTCTTCTGAATCCATTCCAACGTATGGACTGACATGCCAGGCTGGGCATGGAAGTAGGCTTCCTTCTCGTCGTGCGTTTTGAGCGTGTACCAATACGGCACCCAGCCAGTGCGCACGCAGAGCGCGTCGCCGCTTTTGACTTCGACCTTTTGCGCCTGCGCACAGCCGTCGAGGTCCGCCACAGTGATAGGATAATCTTTGGGAAGATGGCCGTCTTTCTCATAGCCTTTGTACCGCACCATATCGAGCAGCACGCCGCGAGTAACGAATGACTGATAAAGCTTGCCGATATCATTCTTTGCGGCGCCGCCGTGCGCGGTAACCGCACTGGTCGGCACATTATTGTAGAAACAATTGTCGTAGCCGACGTGAGCAAGACTGTCCCACTGCGTCGAACCTTGGAGATACATAGTGATGTAGTCGTCATTGGCAATAGCCGAACCTGGCATCCCAACTTCCTTGACTGGCACGTTTAAGATCGAAATGAACCGTTGCCCCGATGCCCGGGTAGGAAACACGG
>CAZUFQ010000958.1:0-2658 GCA_964618735.1 uncultured Enterobacteriaceae bacterium | reverse complement strand
CGCAACGGTGAGCATTAATAATGACGGCACGGCTAATGTCGTGACGGGCTCACCAGATATCGGCGGGAGTCGCACGTCAATGGCGATGATTACTGCTGAGGTTTTGGGACTGAAAGCCGAGCAGGTCCACCCGAGCGTGGCTGATACGGCGACTATAGGACACACCGATGTCACCGGCGGCAGCCGTGTGACATTTGCGACTGGGTATGCGGTCTACGAGGCGGCCCAAGACGCCGTGCGCCAGTTAAAGGAGCGCGCAGCGAAACTGTGGAAGGTGAATCCTGAAGATGTGGTATATCAGGAAGGTGTTGTTTCATGCCTCACGAACGGCCAGGAATCAATGACCTTGAAAGAACTCGCACCAAAACTCGTGCGCGCCGGCGGCCCAGTGACTGGGCAGGCTTCGGTTAATCCGCGCGGCGTTGGCGCTGGTTTTGCCACGCACATTGTCGATGTCGAGGTTGATCCGGAAACGGGCAAGACCCAAATTCTTCGTTACACGGCTGTTCAAGATGTGGGGAAGGCGATCCATCCGAGCTATGTCGAGGGACAAATCCAAGGCGGCGCGGTGCAAGGGATCGGGTGGGCGATGAACGAAGAGTATTTCTATGATGACAAAGGGATTATGCGGAACACCGGGTTCCTCGATTACCGCATGCCCACGTGTTACGACTTACCCATGATCGACACGATCATGGTTGAAGTGCCAAACCCTGGTCACCCGCTGGGGATTCGTGGCGTGGGAGAGGTGCCGATCGTGCCGCCGCCGGCGGCGATTGCGAATGCGATTTACCGCGCGGTCGGCGTGCGCATGCAGGAACTACCGATGTCGCCCCCACGGCTGATGAAAGTGCTCTGGGAAAAAGAGCGATCGACACAAGACCATCTTTCGTAAGAACTCCTAGGCTTGCCGCTACCCCCAGTCCCTTCGCAAAAGAGGGACTGGCGCAGAGAGAAACAACGTATTCATCATACAAAAACGGCCCTCTTGTGGAAAACAATTGACTCCACCGTATGGGGCCACAGGAGGTAGCTTTCCAGATGTTGAGCACAGAACAATGGAGAATCTCGGTACTCGCGCTTGTCATGCTTTTGCTCATCGGGTCCGTACAGGCGCAGAGTGCATGCGACCCCAACTCGCCCCAACTGATTATTTATCATGCCGGCAGTTTGACTGCGGCTTTTTCACAAGTAGAAAAGATATTCACGCAGCAGACTGGCGTCTGTGTCACCGATGTGGCGGCTGGCAGCGTAGACGCCGCCCGGCGCGTCACTATCGGCCAAGAAGCGTGCGATATCTATGCTAGCGCCGACTACAAGGACATTGACGTGCTGCTGAAGCCGGCAGGCTATGCGAATTATAACATTCTGTTTGCCCAAGGCGGAATGGTTCTCGCCTATACCACCAGCAGTAAGCAAGCCGATACCATTGCCGCACCGGGCGGCGCATTCAATCCCCCAGCATCTGTGCCTGATGCCGCGGCAGATTGGTATACGCAACTGACACAGACCGGAGTAACAATCGGGGGTTCCCATCCGTTTCTCGATCCCAGCGGGTACCGGGCCGACCTGATCTTTCAGCTGACCGAAGCGCACTATGGAGTTTCCAACCTCTACAATACCCTCTTGGGGCACTACAGCATCAACAAATCCACAGACGGTTTGGGGAAAACGTACGACTATCAGATTATCTATGAGCACAGCGCCCTGGCTGCCTATAATGCGGACCCCACAAAATCTTATCGGTATGTGAAGCTTCCCAACGACATCAGCCTGTCGGATCCAAACGAAAGTTCGCTTTATCAGAAAGCGTCGATACGTATCCCAGGGCTTCGTTCTCCGTTGTCCGCTCCGACCGTGCGCATCCCTGGGACCAGGGTCATTTGGGGACTGACCGTGCTCAAAACAGCTCCGAATCCAGAGAACGCTGCGACGTTTTTACAACTTCTTTTCGGCAGTCAAGGAGTTACTGTACAGACAACAACTGGCCCCACCCCTATCAGCCCGCCTCTCGTCAGCCGTCGTGACCGTCGCCATCTGCCAGACGTGCTGCGATCGCTCGTGGACGTGTTGCGTTAACAGGGGAGAACAGCGCGGGCGTGGCGGCGAGTTCGCCCTTGTTGTATGGATAGAAAGATACAAAACTCCCCAGCAAGAGAAAGGAACTGTCTCGATGGAATATAAAACCGTAGCCGAAGCCAAAGACTTACCGGGCCTGCGCTTAGCGCTCACCATGGGCGGCCCCGCCCCGTGGAGTCAAGCGGCTAAAAGCATCTTCCAGGTCAAAAACATTCCCTACGTTCCGGTGGCTCAGCATGGCGGGCAAGCCAACGAGGACCTCGTCGCTTGGACGGGCCATCGCAATGCGCCGGTGGCGATGTACAACCAGGAACCGGCGCGCACCGGGTGGTACGAAATCTTGCTCCTCGCCGAACGCCTCGCTCCCACGCCTTCGCTCCTGCCCTCCCAAGTAGACGACCGCGCGCTCATGATCGGCCTCTCCAATGAGCTTTGCGGCGAGGAGGGCTTCACGTGGCAAGCGCGTCACATTATGTTCGACACGCTCCTCAAAGCGCAAGGCGAGGCCTTCAAGCAGAATCCGATGTATCGCGCGTACGGCTACTCAGCCCAGCATGTCGCCGCGGCGCCGGCCAAAAT
>CAZUFQ010000957.1:0-2681 GCA_964618735.1 uncultured Enterobacteriaceae bacterium | reverse complement strand
GCGCGCAAGTTTATCTGGATGAGCACGCAACTCCATAACATCCGCTTGCAAGAGGATCATTTCCAACAGGTGAGGGATACCCTCCAAGGTTTTTGCAGAGACTGGAGCAAAAATCGTATCGCCGCCGTATTCCTCGGAAACCAGGCCGTGAGTCATCAGTTCACGCTTGACCCGTTCGATGTCAGCATCTGGTCTGTCTATCTTATTCACGGCCACGATAACTGGCACGTTTGCCGCGCGAGCATGGCTAATCGCCTCGACTGTCTGCGGCATCACGCCGTCATCCGCCGCAACTACAAGAATCACCAAATCTGTGACTTTGGCTCCACGCGCACGCATAGCAGTAAAGGCTTCGTGACCAGGGGTATCGAGGAACGTAACACTCCGACCATCAATCTGGACGCTATAGGCGCCGATATGTTGCGTGATGCCGCCATGCTCCCGGGCCGTTACATTCGTCTTGCGAATCGCATCGAGCAAAGAGGTTTTGCCATGGTCAACGTGCCCCATGATTGTGACAACAGGAGGCCGCGCCTCAAGTTCTTCTCCCCCTTCTTGCATTTCATGACCAACTTCGAGAGCCGCTTCAACGTCGAACGCCACATTCTCAATTGTGTAGTCGAAATCCGCCGCTACAAGTGCTGCCGTCTCGGTGTCGAGCACTTGGTTAATTGTCGCCATGACGCCAAGCCCCATCAATTTCTTGATGACCTCACCAGCTTTGACGCCCATGTTTCTGGCCAAGTCGCCGACAGTGACTACTTCGGAAATACGAATCACACGTTTGCTAGCACGAGGAACCGTAATTTCGGTCTGGCGCTGTTCTTTTCCCGCCAACTGTATGCGCTTCTTCTTGGAGCCGCTCCGCCCAAGTTTTAGTTCCCGTTCCTGTGTATCAACCGTTTCCGGCTTACGAATGACCTTGCGTTTCTTCGTAGGGCGCTTATTCCCGCTGTCGACAGGCCCGCCAACGTCGGCGCTAGGTTCGCGCGTCGCAGGCACACTGACTGGAGCAGTCGGAGCCTGGGGGCGGACACGCACTTCAGGAGGACGGGATTTGACCTCCGGGGGCCGAGGGCGAGGTTCTGAAGCCTCCTTCAATTTCCCTAAATCGATGCGTCCTAAGATTCGATGGCGAGCTAACGAATCAGTCGCAGGGGCTGCGGAAGCCGCAGCTGAAGCAGAAACCGCAGGGGCCGAGGGAGAAGCCACAGAAGACGGAGCTGGACGTAGAGGCGTAACAGTCCCCTGTCCAAGAGGGGGCGCCACTCGAGGGGGAGTTACAACGGGTTCTATTTTCCGTACTGGCTCAGGCGTTGTTGGGGCTGGCGCCGCGGGAGCCTTCTGTACGACGATGGGGGTCTGAAGTTCTTCCTGGACAATAACAGGAGCCTGGACTTGTGGAGCCTCAGCATGCGAAGGCGAAGGCTCTTCGGATAAGATGGCAGGAAGAGACGAGTCCTCTTGTTCAATAAAAATAGGCAGGTCCAATGGCGTCTCGGCGGTCAGAGAGATCGGCTCGACCGCAGGAAAGTCCATTACTGGTTCAGGAGGCGCCGTAAAGGATTCAAGAGCAGGAACTGGCGTCTCTGCGACAGCAACATTTGTTTCTTCTCCTGAATGCTCTGCTGGAGGAGCCTCTCCTTCATGGAGTACAGTACGAGTTGCCCGACGACGAATAAGGGTTGAGCTGAGCCGGCTTTCCCGGACCTCTTCCCGTGCGGTAATGATATGATCGCTAGTTTGATCCACTTCTGTCACTACTCGTTCTGCGACGAGCCGTTCTTGCCCTACAGTAGGTTGGATTTCTTGTTGGGCATTTTCAGGTTGCACAAGCGCAATTTCTTGCTCAGTGAGGGTGCTTTGCGCTTTTTTTCCTTGAACGCCTAGTTCCTCAAGCCTGGCGAGTAGATACCGAGTATCCATTCCCAATTCTTTCGCCAGTTCGTGAACACGCTTTCGTGGCATAGAACCTCACCTTAATTAAGATAACAACGTAGTGCTACATTCAAGTTGAGCAACATATTGCGCTCGCGCCTCTTGCGATACTACAGCGCGTAAGGAGCGTACGAACCCAGATCGCACCTTGGAAAACGCTTGAACACATTTGCGTTGGGGATGCAAATAGCAGCTACGGCCTTGACCGGCATTAGTCACAAGCGTTCCTGCTGTCCCGAGAGAGAAACGCAGTAAGCTACGTTGCAAATCGCGTTTTCCACAACCGACGCACATACGGACCGGAGCTGCTTTCTTCACGTTCGCTCCTGTAACGTCTCGACAGGTTTCTCTACAAACTGCTGCTCAATTGCTCCAGCTTCTTCAGCCTCCGTTGGTGCTGGATGAGCAAGAGTGTCGAGATATTCTTGGGTTGCTCGGAGTATTGCTTCGGCCTTTTCTTCACCAATGCCTTCGACCTCAACCAATGTATCAAGGTCTGCCGCCGCTACATCGGTCGGGGACTTAAAACCGTTTTGATACAGCAATTCTGCCGTCATGTTGCTAATGCCAGGCACAGCCGCTAACTGCGTCAGCGCACGTGTGTGTTCGACTTCCACTTCAGCTTCCGATCGAACATCCAATTTCCAACCAGTCAAACGTGAGGCCAGTCGTACCTTTTGACCTTTCTTGCCAATCGCAAGCGATAGCTGATCATCTGGAACGATTACTTCCCTTGCCTGATC
>CAZUFQ010000956.1:1036-2703 GCA_964618735.1 uncultured Enterobacteriaceae bacterium | reverse complement strand
GTTTACACAAACAACGGATAATGTCATGTTTAGCTTGGGCAAGGATTGAGTTCATCAACAAAGGGAACCGGCACATGAGTTCGCAACTTACACTGTGGAGCCTAGTGGCTGTTAGCATACTTACGTTTCTCCTCGACCTCGCAACTCCAGTAGGAGTCGTTAGTGGGATACCGTATGTGATTGTTGTGGTTGGGTCGCTCTGGGGGTCACAGCACCGGTTTCTTCTCCTACTCGCGACAATCTGTACGGGGCTTATCGTACTCGGATTTTTTTTCTCTCCTCCTGGTAGTCTGATATGGCACAGTCTAGTCAACCGAGCTGCGAGCGTTCTTGTCATCTGGGTGATCGCCCTCTTTGGATGGCAACGGAAAAAGATGGAGGTTGCGCTAGAGCAGGCAAGAGACGCCGCTGAGGCGGCCAGTCGCAGCAAATCAGAATTTCTCGCTAGCATGGCTCATGAGCTGCGCACCCCCCTCAACGCCATTATTGGTTACAGCGAGCTCTTACTCGAAGGAGCGTTTGGCGCCTTGACCGCAGAAGAGGTAAGACCGTTGGAACGGGTGCAGAAAAACGCACACGAACTTTCGGACCTCATCTCCACCGTGCTTGACCTGAGCCGCCTGGACGCTGGACGGCTCCCCGTGGACCTGAAAACGGTGCGCGTGCCTGTATTCATTGCGGATATCATTGAGGAAATACAAGAGTCTGGTGAACAGTCTAAACTTCAGTTCAAGGGGATCGTGGACGAAACCCTTCCCCCTCTCTACACCGATCCCGGGAAACTCAAGGTCGTGCTTAAAAACCTTCTTGGGAACGCGGTGAAATTCACTCCTACCGGGAGTATCACGGTGATGGCGACGAATCGTAATGGCGGTGTTGAGATTAGCGTGACCGATACCGGGATCGGGATACCGGCAGAAGCCTTCCCCCTCATCTTTGAACCGTTTCAACAGGTAGAGAATGCGTCGCGCGGCCGACAGGATGGATCAGGGCTAGGCCTATATATTGTCAAACGATTGTTGCACCTGCTCAACGGGACCATCGCCGTGGAAAGTGAGATCGGGCAGGGTTCTACTTTTCGTATGTGGTTGCCGGCGGGAAAGATAGAAGACGGCCAGTGAATTGACGAAAAACTTCCCAGAAGTTTCTGGGACAACGGAAAAAAACTGCGAGAAAGAAGTGATAGGTCGAATACGCAACTCATGAGTGGAGCGGCGCCGCTGCTCTCACCAGTTCCAACGTAAGACCTTTTCCTCGTCTGCTCCCGAGCAATTCCCTCGCCCCGCAGGGGCGAGGGTGAGGGGCGTCAAACGGGAGCCCTCTTTTTCGTTCCCCTCATCCTGACCTTCTCCTCGCGGGGGAGAAGGGACTCTCAACTGCAGTCCAGGCAATGGTAACCTCCTAAGTCGTTTTACTCTTTCTCATTTGCGGACGCGGGGGACTTGGCGCCAGAGGCGTCACTAGCGCCAAAGGCTTTGAGGATGCCGAGGTCGCGCGTCTTCTCGACGACGATCATGAAGAAAATAGCCAGGATGCCGAAGCCGGCAACGGCAATGATCAAAAAGAGGAGCACGTTGAGGATGCCGGTTTCAATTTCTACGGCGGCCAGCAGAGGCCCTTGCTTTTGTTCCCAGGTCTTGATTGTGAAGAGTCCCGGCGGAAAAACC
>CAZUFQ010000956.1:0-1026 GCA_964618735.1 uncultured Enterobacteriaceae bacterium | reverse complement strand
GCTAGTTCGCGAAGACGGCGACTTACTAGTCCATTGACTGTCCCTTCTTCATCTTCCGCGCCCGCCCGCACTCCTGTGAGAAGCTCGATCCCTTGATCGATGGTGCGAATCGGGTAAATGTGAAATCGTCCTTGAGACAGAGCTTCGAGTACATCAGCGCGCAGCACAAGGTTCCGCACATTCGAGGCTGGGATCATTACTCCCTGGCGGCCCGTTAGGCCTTTCGTGCGACAGACATTGAAAAACCCTTCAATCTTTTCATTCACGCCGCCGATGGCTTGTACTTCGCCCCACTGGTTGACCGAGCCGGTGACAGCCAAGTCTTGACGAATCGGGAGATTCGCCAGACGAGAAAGCAGAGCATATAACTCGGTCGAAGAAGCGCTGTCGCCATCGACGCCAGAATACGATTGCTCAAAACATAAACCAGCGGACAAAGCGAAGGGTTGCTTTTGGCCATAACGGTTGCGCAGATAACCGGCGAGGATAAGGAGTCCCTTGTCATGAGTCGAGCCGCTGAGGCGAGCTTCACGTTCGATATTCACGATGCCGGCTTGCCCCATGCCAACACTCGCAGTGATGCGGGACGGACGACCGAAGCTATAATCGCCGAGCTGGAGCACCGCCAATCCATTCACTTGTCCGACCTTATGGCCATCGATGTCAACGAGAATGGCGCCTTCGGTGATGAAGTCACGCATCTCTTCTTCGATGCGATTGGAGCGAAACGCACGCTGGTCGATGGCTTTTTGTACGTGTTGTGCCGACACGGTGTCGCTTCGTTCTTTCCGCGCCCAATAGGCGGCCTCGCGCACCAGATCGGTAATTTCCGCAACCGCAGCAGAAATTTTTTGTCGATCTCCGACTCGTCGTGCGCCGAATTCCACCAACCGTTCGACGCCTGCACGAGTAAAATGCGGTAACTGATCCTGGCGACAGCCCTGCGCCACCCATTGGCCGTAGGCGGATAAGTGCTTCGCGTCGAGTTCCATGGCGTGGCGGAAATAGGCATGCAATTTGAACACC
>CAZUFQ010000955.1:0-2703 GCA_964618735.1 uncultured Enterobacteriaceae bacterium | reverse complement strand
AGCAAGGCTAACCACACCGGGATCTTGTCCATAAAGAAAAATATGAGCGGCATGCTGCCGCATATCGTAACGTTCAATGCTACGTTCCAAGTATTGCCTGGCGTCGCGAAAATTGCCCAAGAAGTACAACGTTTGTCCGAGTTCTCGATCTGCTTCCAGTAAGAGGTTTGAGTTTTGCGTATATAGGGCGACTTGGTGGAGTTGTTCTGCGAACACTTGGGCTGTGTGCAACTCGGCTCGCGTGAGATGAAAAGCCCAGAGTCCACGCAACGCCGAATCGACGTGTGCTGTATCTTGTACTTGGTGGCAGAGCGCGTGCGCTCGTGCATAGGCGCGTTCTACTGCCGGCGCCGCGTAGCCTTGGGTCGCTGTGCTGACTGCTCCGAGTGCGCTTTGCAAGGCAATTTCCTGTTTTGCGCGTTCTGGGGAATCGGCTTGAGTGGCAAGCAATGCCAATCCTTTGGTCAGATGAGAAATAGCTTCCTGGTAACCAAACCGGCGTGCCGCGTTTTCCGCTGCATATTGGTAGTGTTGGACAGCTCGCGGAAAATTGCGTCCGCGTTCGAAGTGCACAGCCAGTTCGGCAGCAATTTCTCGACCTTGGTCTCCATAGGCGCGTTCTCCGCGTTCCCCAATGCGGTGATGGAGTTGTACGCGCCGACCGGCGGTGACGCGTTCATACCATACCTGCTGATAGAGCGAGTGCAGAAATTCATAACGGGCGGCAACTGTACCGTCAGGCCACTCGCCTGCGCCTTGTGAATGGAGAAAGAGGCCGCGCCGCGCGAGATCTTCACAGCAGGACTCTATTTCCCCCACTTCCGCACTTATTGCCGCCGCAACAGCTGCTGCGGAAAAGTCTAGGCCTGTGACGCTCGCTGCTTCGAGCACTTGCTGCTCTCGTGAAGTGAGTCTTCCAATTTGGGCTTCAATAATTTGTTGGATGTTTGCCGGTGTTTCGATTCGTATGTCATCTAACGTACCGCTCATACGCCACACTAGCTGGTCGACAACCAAAAAACCTCGCGTGACTAGATGCTCTACCATAGTGATGAGAAACAGTGGATTGCCGCCGGTTCTCCGGTGTAACAGCGCAGAGAGAGCGGAAGGGAATTCGCGCCGTGGAAAGCGTTCGGTGAGATATGAGTCGATCATTGGCGGCGTGAGCGGTAGCAGGCGCATTTCTTCGCACTGAGAGTGAATTTGTAAATCTTGCTTAATCGTTTTCAGTGGGTGTCCGGATTGTGCGAGTTCGTCCGGGCGGTAGACTCCAAGGATCATGAGGCGTGCGGGCTCCCTGCGGCGCGCCATGAATGACAACAGGTCAAGCGTTGCGTAATCACTCCAATGTAAGTCTTCCAAAACGAGAATGAGCGTCGCGTCTGTGGTAAGCGCCTCTATTGCTTCGGCCATTTCTCTTAACATGCGTTCTCGAGAAGAGCCTTGGATTTCCCGATGTAAACTCCTTCGTTCGGTTGGGCTGAGAAGCGCGGGCATTTGCGCCAACCACGTCGGCGCGTGTCGTTGCAACACTGACACGAGCTGCTTACCTCTCGGTGAGCGGCTCAGGTCATTGAGAGCTTCTAAGACCGGTAGATAGGGCTCTCCGGCGCCATAATGTTCAATACATTGGCCGCGAGCGATCCAGAGGTGCTGGTCAGCGACAGTGTGTGCGAGAAAAGCCTCGACGATCGCAGTTTTTCCCACTCCTGGTGCTCCGGTCAGGAAAAAGGTGCGGCGATGACCTTGTTGAACGTTTGCTAAACACCGCACTAGAGTTTCTAGCTCGGTGGTGCGTCCGACAAGGATAGGTGTATTGCCTGCACCAAGAGGTTGCTCTGCTAAAGATGGTTCCAGTGTTAAGTGAAGCTCGTGCTCTGGAACGTCCGGCGCCAACCGCTCCTTGTGGCGCTGTTTTCCATTGGAAGATGAAAGCGTCTCTTTGACTACAAGAGGTCCAATAAAACGATACCCTCGCCAATGGACGGTTTCGATATATCGTGGTGGATGGAAAAGATCGTTCAGGGCTTGACGGAGACGGCGGATGCATACTTTGAGCGCAGCATCGCTGACATAAACTCCAGGCCACGCTGCGTCCAGTAGCTCTTCTTTGGTGACGAGCTGACCGGCATGCTCCATGAGGTAGTGTAAGACCGTGAATGCTTTCGGCGTCAACGCAATTGATGACCCATTACGCCATACGCACTGATTTGCAGTGTCTAGCCGCACTGGAGAAAGGGAAACGTGAGGCCCTGTGCCCATAGCCTTCGTTACCAAAATGTTACGAATTTTTAACCTATTCGTTATGACTTAATGCCATTCACTCAGCTATCTCCCGCAGAGTGAGGGCGCATCCCCACAAAGCTGGCTGCTTATATCACAGTTGGGGATGAAAAGTGAAGTAGCAAGACGAGAAAAAAGAAACTTTGCTACAAATTTCGCCTACCGGCAAACGGCAGGGGGAAGAAGGAGGGCACGTTATGAGGGGACAACGACTGGCGACCTGTAAGGGAGGGGCGCTAGGAACGGTAATGCTCGCATTGACCTTATCGGCGAGTAGTGCTTGGGGGTATTTCTTTGATGAACGGCGGGAGATGAGTTTGTCGGGGTTTGCCTATTCGCGAGCGACCTTTGCCTTATCCGACGACAGTATCGGCCCGGGGAAAGCGATTTATCAGACGGGCAATCCTCTTCATCACCGTG